>WRMK01000097.1 GCA_009777155.1 Oscillospiraceae bacterium | reverse complement strand
GCTTGTGATTATATGTAATTCGGTGCAGGGGAATAAAGCGGTATTAACCTAACCGCTTGCTTGCTTGCTTGCTTGCTTGCTTGCTTGCTTGCTTGCTTGCTTGCTTGCTTGCTTGCTTGCTTCTTTTCTAATTATAGCATATTTTTGCATAAAAGTCAATCCTTTTTCAAAGAATTTTCGGGGTTTTCTTAATTATATCACACATCATTCGGGTTTGTCAAGTCTTTTGTCGCTCAAACACCCCCTCGTGCATATCATATTAATACTAATATTAACCAACACAATTATCGGAAAGGACACGATTAAACATGACAATGAACGCAGTTATACTCGACATCAGCCCCCAAACCCTCACCGTGCGAAACTTGGCGAACAACGAAACGGTGATTGTCAATTTCCGCAACACACGCCGGTTCACAATCGGCGACCGCATACGAATTACATACAGCGGAATTGCAACCATGAGCATACCGCCGCAGATTACCGCCTCAAACATACAGCTGATTTCCTCCGCGCCGATTACCCCGCCGAATCGCCCAAATCGCCCTACACCGCCGTTTCAACCTTTCCCGCCGTTCCCTATTAACCCGCCGATTTTTCCGCAACAACGGGAAATCAGGGCGTTCGTGTTGAGCAGGGAGAATAATTTTCTGATTGTGCGAAATAATGCAAACGGCCAGATTTTGCGGGTCGATACCCGCGATGCGCGGTTCTTCTGCCCGGGCAGAGCGGCGATTATAAGGCACAACGGAATCATGCCGGGCCTGCCGCCGCGCGTAATCGCGACGGAGGTTTTGCCTATTTGTTAAGGTACAAAACAACATAAAACCCGCCTATTCAAGGCGGGTTTTTTTCGCACGGATACCCTGAATGGTATCCGTGAAAACGTATGTATGTAGTCTAATTTTCATTGGCGACCGGCTTTTCTGCGTCGTCAACGGCTTTTTTCACGGGCTCAACGCCCGGCAAAATCCGCGGGTCCGCCAAAAGCGTTGCTAACATATTGTCTATTTCCGATTGCGATAACACTCTCATTTTTTACTACCCCTTTACTTAGGTTTATACTATATGTAAAATAGGAAAATTGGGCTTACTTAACCATTGTACCACAAAAAAATCGACTTGTCAACATAAATTTTCACGCGGCATTAAAGCCCGTCAACAGCGGCTTTGATTACACTCATCTCGATTGCAAACCCCGCTTTCCGCGCCGCCCACGCCGCCGCCCCCGCAACCGGCGCGGTATCGAGGTACAGAAATTCCACAGGGCGCGCCCCCAATAGCTCGCGAACCCGCGTCTCGATTAGGCGCGGCAGAATCTTAGTCTGCTCTTTTATGAAGACCGAGCCTGCAAAAGTGACACAAAGCGGCTCGTCATGCGGGAAATTCAGCTCTTGTGCAAGGTGGGCAATCCCGCCCGCGTAGTGCCGCGTCGAGGCCTCGAGGATTCGCATGGCGACTGCATCCTGCTTTGCCGCCGCATCGAACACGAATTGACGGAAACGGTGAATATCGGCATGGTTGGCGGCAAATCGCGCCGCAACCGCCTCCACGTAGTCCTCTTTTTTGGTGATACCGAGGTTTTCAAAGAACATTTCGGTCATCACGGTCGGCTCTGCACTCTTGAAAAGCGCGGCGTAGACCGCGGTCACGGCCTTGCTCCCGTACCACTCGCTGCCCCCGCAATCGCCCGTAATGCCGTGAACGCCGCCGATTTGCACCATCGCGCCGTCCCCGCCAATCCCCGCCAACACAGAGCCTGTGCCGTTTATCGCAGAAATTCCCGCGCAGTTTTTGCACCCCGCCGCAACCCCCAAAAACCCGTCGTTGCAGAGGGTGAACCGCGCGAAGCCCATTGCGTAAATGATTTGCGTGACCATCATGGATTGCCATTTTGTGTCAATCCCCGCCAGTCCAAACACCGCATAAGCAACATCGGCGGGTGTCGCGCCGATTTTTCTCAGCCTACTCGTCACAAATTCGGGGAAGACGATTTTGAATTCGTCGTAAGAACCCTTCATGCACTCGTGGTTCAGCGCGCCGAAAACCGCTCTGTCAAGGCAGTTTCCACCCTCACCGAATATTACAAGGTGGCTTTTAGTGCCGCCGCCGTCCACGCCGATTATAAGTTTGTTCATTTTTTATTACCCCGCTAAAATAATGAATAGTGAATAATGAATAAGGAATAATTTTGGTGTCGCCTTTGGCGACGGTTTTAGACTCTAATAGGCGTGAATCATCTGATTGCGAGTTCTAAATTATTCAGTCGGAAAACCGTCGCAAAGCGACACCTCAATTATTCATTGTTCCTCATTCCTTATTAATTGTCAAAAATTCTTCGTGTGCATCAAGCAATTCATCAAACATCGCCGCAATTCGCTCCCCGTCAATCACACCCCCCACAAGTGGGTGCGCTTGCAGGGCGGCGAGTGCGAGTTTCCTGCTGCCTTGAATTGCGGCTTGTACCGTTAGTTTTTCGTAGGTTTTCACGGTTTTCATTAGATTTATTATGTAATCGTTGTAATTCAGCACAGGCAACGGCGTAACGCCGCCCCGACCGAGCAAGCACCTTATCTCCACCACGTCGTCTGCCGCCATGAACGGCACTGCGCCGTTGTTCTTGGCGGAAATTACGTGGGGTTCGTTTTTGTTGTTATAAATTGAATTTACTGCGGAAATTGCGGCGGTAGAGTACAACGCGCCGCCCCGCTCCATGAGTTCGGGCGGCTTGTGGCGCAGATTCACGTCCGCAAACTGCCGAAACAGCCGCTCCTCAATCTCCATGCAGACTTCGCCGCGAGTCTTCTCGGCGGCTTGACATTGGCGCAATTTCTCGGCGGTCTGTTCAAAGTATTCTAAGTAGTAGGACGGGTAAAACGGCGCAGTTTCCGAATGTACCCAGCTCAAATGATTAAGCCCGAGATACTCGTAATCGGTCACGGGTGAACCCGCTTTTTCTGCAAGGTCACGCAACATGTTCACCGGGGCGTTGCAGAGCCCGACCATATTTATATCGGCATGGTTCAAAACCGCCTCGGCTATAATCCCGGACGGGTTCGAGAAATTAATCAGCCACGCACCGCTCTCACTGCGCCGCTTAATTCGCCCCGCAATGTCGAGCATGACCGGAACGGTGCGAAGTGCCTTCATGAAGCCGCCCGCGCCCGTCGTTTCCTGCCCGATTACGCCGTATTTGAGCGGGATTTTCTCGTCGAGAACACGTGCGGGCATCTGCCCCACCCGAATCTGCCCGAAGATGAAATTTGCGCCGTCGAGCGCCGCGTCTAAGTCGGTTGTGAGGACAATTTCACCGCCGAATCCGCCCGCCGCAAGCTGCCGTTTCGCAAGGCCGCCGGTAATTTCAAGGCGGCGCGGGTCGATGTCCATGAGTGTGATGTTGTCGAAAGGCAGACTGTCGCGGAATTCGATGAAGCCTTCGATTAATTCGGGGGTGTATGTACTGCCCGCGCCGATTACGGCGGCTTTGAGGTTGTTTTGCATTTTATTCTGCTCCTTAAACTAACAACCCCTCAAAACCGCAGTTTTAAGGGATTATTTTATCTTGAGGGTTGACGAAACTGGCGGTGTCTCACCGCTCCAAATGCGAACCACTTCTGCCCCCGTCAACCAAACAAGTTTCGTATACCCGCTCGTTTAGGGTTGACGGAATTGGCCACGGCGGCTCGCCGCTTGGGCTATCAGGATTTACGAACCTCTCAGGTCCAAATCCTGATAATATAAAACTTGGGCTATCAGGATTTGAACCTGAGAATGCCAGAGTCAAAGTCTGGTGCCTTACCGCTTGGCGATAGCCCAAAAACATACGCTGCAACAGGCCTTGGAAGCATTTCCGAAAGCTTGCCTTTAATAGTATATCACAAATTTTCCGACTTGTCAACAATTTTTTAACAACTTCTTGACTAAATTTCCTTTTTGTGGTATCATTAGTATAAAGTTTGAAAGAACCGGTGCAAATCGGGGGGAACGAAACTTTCAAACGCACTCTTGTGCGAGAAGGACATAGTGAAAAAATATAGTGGGGCGCGGTGTTTTTATGGGGAAACTTATCATAATCGAAGGGCTTGACGGCGCGGGTAAATCGACCCAAGCCGAGCTATTGTCAAAAAAAATCAATGACGCCAAATTTATCGCTTTCCCCGATTATGGGTCACACAGCGGTAAAATTATCGGCGAGTATCTCAAAGGGGCGTACTCGGGGTTAGACGAGCCCGACAGCGCCTATTCCGCAAGCTCCTTCTACGCAATTGACCGGTATATCAGCTACAAAACCGCTTGGTGCGGCGATTACCGGGCAGGGCGCAACATAATTTCGGCGCGGTATACCTGCTCAAATTTAATCTACCAAATGGCGAAACTCCCGCGTGAAAAGTGGGACGACTACTACAATTGGCTGCTCGATTTCGAGCATGAAAAGCTGAAACTGCCCAAAAGCGACGCCGTGATTTTCCTCGATATGCCGCTCACAGTCTCGCAGGAACTGCTTGCGAAGCGGTATGAGCAGGACGACGGTTGCAAGGATATGCACGAGGCCGACATGAAATTTTTGCAGAAGTGCAAGGCCGCCGCCGATTACGCCGCCGAAAAAGACCACTGGCTCAGAATCGATTGTGCAGTCGGGACAAAACCCCGCAAAATAGAAGATATTAACACAGAATTGTACGAAATTGTTATAAAATATATTAAATAGGGATAAAATCATGATAAATTTTAAGGACGTTGAACTTTCCGACAAGACTTGGGCGCGGGAATTGCTCGCTCACTCGAATTATCGCGGCTGTGAGTACACTTTCGGGAACTGCTTTATCTGGCAGGCCATCTACGGCACGCAAATCGCCCGTGTAAAGGATTTTTACTTTATAAAGTCGGGGTTGAGCGGCAAATACTTCTTCCCTGCCGGCAGGGGCGACTTTCGCGAGGCAGTGGAGCTTTTACGCGCTGATGCCGCTCGTGAAGCCCGTCCGCTCGAGTTTGTCACCATGAATAAGGCGTCGATGGAGTGGCTCCGCGACACCTACCCCGACGAGTTTCAATTCAGCTCGGACAGAGGGTTTCACGACTATGTCTATAACTTTGAGGACTTGGCGGAATTGAAGGGCAGAAAGTATCACTCAAAGCGGAATTTCATAAATCGCTTTTATATGAACAACTGGCAGTACGAGCCTGTAACTCCGCTGAACATCGGCGAATGCGCCGAGATGAGCGCGAAGTGGCTTGAAGAAAACGATTCCGAGGACGGCGGTCTGCGGCGGGAAAGTTGCGTGGTGCGGAAAGGTTTAGATAATTTCTTTTCGTTGGATTTTGTCGGTGGGCTACTGCGAGTGGACGGCGAAGTCATCGCGTTCACATTCGGCGAACAGGCGACGAGCGACACCTTCGTGGTGCACGTCGAAAAGGCCTTCGCCCGAATCCAAGGCGCCTACCCCGCCATTAACAACGAGTTCGTCAACTACGCCTGCGCCGATTACGCCTATATTAACCGCGAGGAGGACATGGGGCTTGAGAATTTGCGGAAAGCCAAAATGTCCTATCAGCCGGTGTTCTTGGAGGAAAAATTCAGCGCGGTACAGAAATAGTAACAAAAACAAATGTTTATGAAAGGTATGGTAAAACCTTGCAAGACCCGGTGCATATCGGGGAAGACGAAACTATTAAATGCGCTCTTGTGCAGGAAGGACAATGGTAAAATTATGGCTAAATCTATTATGTTTGTGGGGGTCGGCGGGCAAGGGACTTTGTTGGCATCGCGGATTGTCGGGCATGTTTTGTTGGCGGAAGGCTTCGATGCAAAGGTCAGCGAGGTCCACGGAATGAGCCAGCGCGGCGGCTCGGTGTCCACCTACGTCAAGTACGGCGAGGCGGTTCATTCGCCGATTGTGGATAAGGGCGAGGCCGATGTAATCGTCGCGTTTGAGCAGCTTGAGGCGGCGCGGTGGACGAGTTACGTCAAGGAAAACGGCCTGATGATTATCAACACCCAAAAACTCGCGCCGATGCCCGTGATTACAGGCGCGGCCGAGTACACCGCGGACATTATCCCCAAAATCGAGGCCCTCGGAATAGGCACGGTCAGCCTTGACGCGCTCGCACTCGCCGAGCAAGCCGGCAGTTCAAAGTGCGTGAACACAGTCATGATGGGCGCGCTCTCAACAAAGCTCGACTTCGCGGAAGCCCTCTGGCTCGAAGCAATCAGGGACTGCGTTCCCCCCGCCGCACTCGACATTAACTTAAAGGCGTTTGAGTTGGGGAGACGCGCAAAATGAACAAATTTATCAATAAATATTTCATTTTAGACGTTTCAGGTACACTTTTTTACGGACTAATCCTATATTTCGGCTTCACATGGCTGTCCGGGTTTTCCCTGTTGCTTGCCTATTTGTGGAACTTGGTTTTAATTGGTTTTACTGTTTTAATTAGTAATTATACAAAAAAATTACTGCAATCGGATGAATATGTTGCGGCAATTAAGGAAAAGTACGGTGCGGTGAGGGCTTCTCGTATATTAACGGGCGGATTCGTTTCTTTTAAGACATTAATTCTTTTATTCTACCTTTTAATTGTAATTATGTCACAAATAATTGAATTTTATCCGCACCTAATTAATACCAATCTTGCCGAATTTATCCTATCAAATCAATACAATATTGTGTTTTTACTTGCAATTGAATCACTCATCAGACAATTCTCAAGAGACAAGGAAATGACTAAACAGATTTTGGCGAAACTTGAAGAAATTCCTGTTAAAAAGGAGGAAATGTAACGAAAATGAACAATTCTATAAAGAGCAAAAACTATTGGATAAAGTTACTTCCCGTTATTATATTGCACATTCTCTACTTGATTTTTTGCAACTCGTTCGACAAATTCACGAGGGTTTACTTCGACCTTGTTTTCTACTTGCTGATTGCCATTTACTTCTTCGTACTGCGCGATTGGCGGTTCTCGGAATGGGGCAGTGCGCTGAAGACGGGCAAGGCGTTTTGGCTGCCTGTGCTGTTCACGGTATTGGGCTTGGCGGCGGCGTTTGCGGCGGGTTTTGGGGTCGCGCTTTTGTTCCCCGGCGCGAATGACGGTATGGGCGTTTTCGGAATTAATAGTTGGCCGACTTTAATTGCTTTTGCACTCGTCACAATCCTATTGCCGCCGATTGCCGAAGAAGCATTTTACCGAAAAGCGGTCACGGCGTTTGACACCAAAACAATACTGGTAGCAAGCACAATTATCTCCATTTTTCTTTTCGCAAGCGAACACTCGCTGATGCCGCTCGGCTTTGTACAAGCGTGCCTGTGGGCAGTGCCTTTTAACTTAGCCTACATCAAAACAAAGAACATCTACGTCTGCATGACGGCGCATTTTCTCTGCAACTTCATCGTCAACGGAATGACTGTGATAACCAGTGCGAAAGGGTTATGGTGAAAAAATGGACAGCGCGGCCCTCACTTTAATTTTATTTTTAATCGCGCTTGTTTTCTTTACAATCGCGCTCATAGCGTGGCTAAAACGCGACTACTTTAAAGCGCGTACGGACGAAAAAATCGCACGGAAAAATAATTTCACAAATTATTTTTCGTGTATAATTTTAATCGCCAACGAGACTAAAAGTCAATATGTTCTGAACGGTATTTTGGGGATTTCCGAACCGCAATTAATCTTCGTCGGGCATAACCCAAAGCCAATCACGATTGCAGGCGCAGATGCCTGTAAATTCGAGGAGTTGGCCGACTTTGATGAGAAAACTTTCAGCGAATATCTTTCGCGATTCGGTTACAAGGGCGGCGAGAAAATTAAATTTATTTTAGAAGGTATCGAGGCCCGGAAAAAACTGCCCAAAAGTATTACAAAACGCAAAACCCTAATCATAAATATATCCGGCGGGAATCCCGTTATTTGTTTCGTGAAAAACCAACCCGAAAATGTTAAGCGTATCGGTGAAATACGAGAAATTCTGCGGGGGTGAACGATTGCCATGGCGAAATCAAAGAAAAAAATCCACCCCGGCGTGCTGATATTTCTAATACTGTTCACTGCCTTTCCGTTTATCGTGGGCGGCGCGCTGATTATTTACAACCAAGTTTACATGTCAAAAGCGGAATCCACCGAGGCCGTTGTGACGTTTGTACAAGAGAGACGTGACGTCATGCGGCTGTTCACCACTCGGAAAATACCGCACATCAAAATAAGCATAAAATATACCGTTGACGGCGTTGATTATCACGATGTTTGGTCGGATAAAATCAGGAACGCCGCGACTATGAAAATTGGCGATACTTTCCCTGTTTATTATCAGCCCGGTAAACCCGAAAAAGCCGCAACAGGACACGATTTAATGGGCGCGGGTATAGCGTTTATCGTGTGGGGATTTGTTCAGCCTGTGGTTATACTTGTGGTGGGGTTGCTTGGCGTGAAGAAGAAGAAGAAAAAGAAGTAAAGACATGGGGGAAAAATGGCAAAATCTAAAAGGAAGACGTCAAAAATTATGCTGATTTTAGCGGTCTTCTTCGCCTTTCCGTTTATCGTGGGGGCAACGCTGATTATTTACAATCATGTCTACATGTCAACGGCCCAATCCACCGAAGCTGTGATTATATCGGTGCAAAAGGAGTGGCTTGTGTCCGGCGGCAGGAGAAGGCGTCCGCAATTAGTTTTCGGCGTAAGGTATTATGTTGACGGGGTTGCGTACAGCGACACTTGGACTGATAAGGTTCAAAATGCCGCAAAAACCAACGTCGGCGATACTTTCCCCGTCTATTATCAGCCCGGAAAACCCCATAAAGCCACAACAGGATTTAACTTAGTCAATGCCGGGAAAATCTTTATCGTGTGGGGATTTATTCAGCCTGTGTTTGTACTCGTGCTGGGGTTACTCGGTGTGAGGAAGAAGAAGTAACATATTAAGGGCAGTCGGGGCGGCGGGGGTGTGGGGGTCGTAGGGGTTCGAGGGCGCAATAGCCACCAGCCCGCCACACAAACCGCTTAAATCCCACTTCCTCGATTGCGACCTTACAAGTTCACGACTTGACAGGTTTCATCTACTTGAAAAGTCTGCACTCGAATAGGGCATGTGCTACGTGATAACGGTTCGGCTCGAGAAAGTTAAGCTTAAACAAGCGTAGAACGCGGGCGTGTGGCTATTGCGCCCTCGAACCCCTACGACCCCCACACCCCCGCCG
>WRMK01000096.1 GCA_009777155.1 Oscillospiraceae bacterium | reverse complement strand
CTCTCGGCGTTGATGAGTGTCTGGAAACACTACAGATTCAACATGAATTCCCTGTATGTACGCGGGGATTTCATGTTGTATCTGTAGTGTTTCCAGACACTCATCAACGCCGAGAGCCGCTTGCTGTCTGATAATTTCGCCGTCTCGTCCACAATCCGCGGGTAGTCGGCGGCCTCGCCCGTAAGGGTCGCGGCGAACGCGACCGCTTTCTCGACTTCCGGTGGTTTTTTTGCAGTCGGTGGGTTAGCAGCGGGGTCTTTCGCAAGCTTCAAAGTCTTGTTGCCCTCGAGGTAGACCCGCTTGTTTTTGAACTCGTCGGTCTTCTGCATAAGTTGTGTGAAAAGCCGCTCGCCGTCGATTTCTTTCTTGTCTAAAATCTCTGCAATCTCGAACAATTCGCCTAACTTTTTAAGCATGTTCTTTGCCGCCTCGCCGATTGCCTTTGGTTGTAGATTCTCGGGAAGTCCGTACTCAAAAGCGAAGTCTTCACCTGCTTCTTTAGGATTATCGCTGATGAATTTCAAGTCGAGTATTAGCGTAATCAAATGCTCCTCAATGCCCTCGATATTGAACAGCAGACTCTTATCCGCGACCCCCGCACAGAACGCTTTACTGAAATTATTCAGCAGAATCTTCCGCAACATTCTGCCGTCATATTTGCAGTCCTCGTCGCAGAAAACGCTGAACTCGGGGCCTGTTCCGGAAGCCGCTTTTCTGCCCCCGCGAGTGTACCGTTGCTCAAGAATTGCGGGGTTTTCGGGGTATTCGTAGTTGATAATATGTGTTAATTTTTCGATGTTTAAGAACCGCACGCCCGCACGGTCGTCGGCTATAATTATATGCGGCTCATTGGCCGACTTGCAGGAAAATTCGCTGTTTATATAGTCGGCATCGGTCATGATATTATACACGCAGACGGTTTTTTTGTCGCCATACCGCGCCTTCAAGACCTTTGCGAGATAATTGACTGTGCCGCTTGCCGAACAGTAGACCACTACGCGATTTTCGGGGTTTTCCTCGAGTACCACATTCAGCTCCGCCAAAAACGCTTTCATCTTGGTATCGGCCATTGCCAAGGCTTTGAGGTGCTTTGTAGAATACTCGTCTGCGCGGTAGGCTTTGCGTAGGTCGAGCGCGTATTCCTCGAAGATGTTGCCGCCGAATTTGTACGAGACGCCGTCAATGCGCCGCGCCTTTGACATTAGAGCATTGTCGAGCTTGTATTTAATAGTCTTGACGTTATAATCGCCCGCCTTGTTTCTGCCCGCAATTACGGGGGTGTCCGACTGCCCGTCCCCGAACTTGACCGTGAATCCGCCGGGCGCGCTGTCTTTTTTGCCCCGCTGAAGCAGGGTTTTCACAAGCTCGGTGATATTCGCGTACTCCGCGCCGTATTCAGCCGAGGCGGACGCGCTTATGAGCAGCCGCTCCGACTTTGATTTTATCGCGGTACTGTAAGTCTTCAAGCCGGTTTTGTCGTCAATCGGCATGTCGATAATCATCAAGTCCCAAATAATTTTCGAGTCACCCAAGACTGATTTGTCGCCGTCCCGCATTAAGGATTCGGTCGATACAAGGCAGAGGTTCGCCATTTTGTCCGAGAATAAATTCGCCGATTTTTCAAAAACGCCGAAGTACTTAAACTCAACGCCCATGTCCCAAAGCAGGGTCGAATACCAGCTTTTGATGAGGTGTTCGGAGCAGATGATTACGATTTTCGGGTTTTCGGCACGGCCGAGCGCGTCATGCACAGCAAGCCGCACCGCTTGGATTTTCCCGGTCTCCATGCGGTTCAGCATAAGCGCGTAGCCGTGTTTGGTGAGTTTTTTTAACACCCCGTCAAAATTCAACTCGTCCGAATAGGGGTCGCCGTTTTGCACATCGGTACTCCCCGAAGTGTCAAACCAAAGCCATTCGATATTAGTCATGATGACGCTCCTTTTTTATAAATTATAATGCAGAATTAATAATGCAGAAATATGTTAAATTATTAATGTACATCGCGGACGGAAAACTACCTAAAAAGCCAAACCATTTCTGCATTCTGCATTCTGCATTCTGCATTAAATCATCGGCTTTTCCCACGAAGATGGCGGTGTCAAGCCGAACATCTTCGCTACTGTCGGCGCGACATTCGCCAAGCCGAAATCGCAGTTATTAATTATAGTATAATCCTTTTCCTTGTCGTAAATTATAAACGGCACTTTGTTCAGCGAATGTGCGGTGCGGACGGCTATGTTGCCCTTTTTGTCCTTTTCGAGCATTTCGTCCGCGTTGCCGTGGTCGGCGGTAATCAGCAGTGTCACGCCGAGCTCGTCGCAAACAGGTATCAGCCGCTCTAACGCCTTGTCAACCGCCTCTACGCCTACGATTGCCGCGTCAAGGCTGCCCGTGTGCCCTACCATGTCGCCGTTCGGAAAGTTGCACCGCAAAAAGCCGTACTCGCCCGACTTCAACGCCGCAATCAAGTCATCTGTAATCTCAACCGACTTCATCATCGGCTTTTGGTCGAAGCTGATATTATCGGACGGAATTTCCTTGAAAGTTTCAAGTTCCTCGCTGACTTTCCCGCTCCTGTTGCCGTTCCAAAAATAAGTCACATGCCCGAATTTCTGAGTTTCCGAAACTGCATACTGATTAATTTTATTCTCGACTAATAATTCAGAGAGCGTGTCTTTAATTTCCGGCGGGTTCACCAAAAACCGCCCCGGCAATTTCAAGTCGCCGTCGTATTGCAACATGCCCGCATAGCAGACATCGGGTTTTTTGCCCCTGTCAAAAAATGTCAACTCGTCAAAATCAAACGCCATCGAAATTTCAATCGCTCTGTCGCCGCGGAAATTGAACAGAATTACACTGTCGCCGTCTGCAATTTTCCCGACTGCAACGCCGTTTTCCGCGATTACAAAGGCGGGCAAATCTTGGTCGATTATTCCCGAATTTTCAGCCCTAAAAGTTTCAACGGCCTCACTCGCAGTCGCAAAAGCTCTCCCTTCACCCAAAACATGGGTCTTCCAACCGCGCTCTACCATCGCCCAATCGGCTTGGTACCTGTCCATAGTGACTTTCATTCTGCCGCCGCCGGACGCGATTCGCCCGTCAAAGCTGTCGTCATTCAAGCCCGCCAAAACCGTTTCAAGCTTGTCGATATACTCTAAAGCCGACGTCGCAGGAACGTCCCGCCCATCAAGCAAAATATGCACCCGCGCCGTTCGCACGCCGCTTTTCTTGGCCTCACCGAGCATGTCGAACAAGTGCTTTATGTTAGAATGAACATTGCCGTCCGACAACAGGCCTATAAAATGCAAAGTTGTGTCATTTTTACAGTTGTCCACAAGCTCGTTCCACGCCGCGCCCGTGAACATTTTTCCGCTCTCGATGGCTTCGTTCACGAGCTTTGCACCCTGCGAGTAGACCTGCCCGCAACCGAGCGCGTTATGCCCGACTTCGGAGTTGCCCATGTCGTCGTCGGCAGGTAGACCGACTGCCGTTCCGTGGGCTTTGAGCCGAGTGTTCGGACACTGCGCCAAAAGCCTGTCTAACACAGGGGTTTTCGCCATTGCAACGGCATCGCCGACGCCGCTCTCGCTAAATCCTACGCCGTCCATGACGACGAGTAGTATGGGTTTGATTTTATTCACCTTGTTATCTCCTTGGTTTTATTTTGAATCGTAGCCGAATGTACCCCAATTTAACGTGCCGTTATCGGGGTTTTCTCTCACGCCGATTGTGATAGAATAATCGCTATAGTCATATATATAGTGGAAATTCGCCCACTGGTTGAAGTCCTCGGTGACAACAGCGGACGGCACGCCGAGTTTGCCGAAAATGTACTCGGTGAACTGCTCGTAAGTGAAACTGTTGCCGTCAATCCCGTGTGAAAACGGATTGAAACTATCATCGTCCACAAGCATAGGCATTACCACGTACCACATCGCCCGCTCGTTTGTGAAGAAAAACGTGAATCCGCCCGCCTTGAAAGTCTCCAAAACGGTCATCTCGTCGTCGTTGTGATTAATAACATTCAAGCGAATTTCGCGCCCATTTTTCGCGTCGGGGTGAGCAAGATAAATTGATGTACCCCTGCCTTTTTCGGCGATATTGTCAAGTTGTTCAAGCGAAGACTCGGTAATTTCGTAGCCCGCTTCCAAGAATTTTTCGTAAGTCAGCGGCGCGGTAAGAATCACGTTCGAGCCGTCATCAAAGTTAATTCTGCCGTCGAACAATGAGGCGTTAAACGCCGAAACGTCAATGTTTTCACTGAACGGGAAACTTTCGGTGTCATTATCATTATCATCATAATCGCTGTAATCATCGGGTTCGCCGGGTTCGCTCGGGTTTTCAGTTCCCGCAGAATTAGTCGCATTATTCTGCACGTCCGAAGAAGTGTTACTGCCGTTATTGCTGTCATTTGATGTGTCACTTTCGCCGCAAGCGGTAAAAATTAATGACATTGCAAGTGCCAGGATTAGCGCGAGGGTTTTTGTTGTTTTCATTTTTTTGCTCCTTTGATTGTAATAATCAGCGCAGACACTACCCGCACCGTTCAAGAATCAGCCCTATAAAAATCCCCGATTTTCCCCAAACATTTATCCAACGAATGATACCTTCCGGAATAAATAACAGGGTTAAGTTTCGTCAAATCTATGTCTTTGAAACCGTCATTTTCTTTCAATTTTTCATCAAATTGCACGTTATGAATTTTACAAAAATAGGTAGTAGTTTTGCCTTTTTGAACAACACTTTCAACTTCACATTCGTAAACCCACTTACTAATATTAAGCGTAGGAACATCAGTCGCAGAGCCGTTTTCATACTCGTAATGGATTTCATTTTTCTGCCCGTTTTTCCCCGAGCGTGTACCGAAATAATCGAGCAATTCAAGCATATCAGTGCTTACGAGATTCGCCGAAAGTAAGTTCGTTCGCGCAATATTTTCCTTTGTCTTTTTTGAACCATTCATGCTTATTATAAGCAGGAAATTTTCGTTATCATCGTCCCAAGTGACACTTACCCACGTAATCGGGCAAAAATTAGGCGAATTATCCTCATTATACGTCCCGATTAAAAAACAAGGTTGAACACATAATGAAAAATCTTCCCGCGAATTTAGTCGTTTCATGAACCGCTCCTTTGTGTAATAAATCACTCTTTATAACTTTCACCATACTTTCCAACCACCCCATCAAACTCCCGATGTTTCCTCAACCAAACGCAGTATTCGCCTGCATTTGTCCCTATCACATGCTTCTCGCCGTACCGCTTGACCCACTCAATATCGTGCAAATTAATTGATATACACGGGACTTTGTTCAGGGCGTTGGAAATTGACTTAAAAACTGCAAATGACGGGTTTTCGGCTTCGGGTTTAATCTTGAAGATGATTAGCCGCTGATTCGTGACGGCGACTCTGCAAGTTGAAAATTTATCGGTATTTTTCCCGCCGTCATTCAGCCACGTATAGCCTTTTGAGAAGAAGACGAGCTGCTCGGTTGACACCGCGCCTACTCTTGTTTCGCAGGTTTTGCAATCCGGCGATTTACAATTAGTTTTACAAACATGACACCTAATTTTTTCCATATTTTCATCACCCAAAAACCGCATCAAGAATGTGCGGAATGAGCAGTGCGTTATCGGTTTTCCACGCAGAACTGCTCCACAGCACCGCCCCCGGTTTATCATAAACAGCCACTCCGCAGTTGTTTGTAACTTGGCTTTCGCGGTAATTTTCTTTATTAATCACAGGCACTTTACCTTTTTTCTTGGAGTATTTCGAGGCCTCGGTGCTGTTAATCAAAAGCCCGCAAATTTCAACCTCGCCGCCCGATTTTATGGTGTTAATATACTGCGCCGCCATATTTTTTGCGACAATTTCATACGCGGCGTTAAGCAATGGCGGGAAAAGTTTCGAGGTTTTGCCGGGGCTGCCCCCGAAAGGTATCCCGAAAACTCGCATACTGCACAGCGGGATTTTCGCGGTTTGGCCGCTGTTCAGCTTGAAATGAATCCCGCTCCTGAAGTCGCTCCACACCGGAATCCCCACGTATGTATTCACGGTGTAATCGGCGTTTGCCCGCAGTGTGACTATGTCGGCGTAATTCACAATCTGCCCGCCAAATTCCACGCGCTCGTCAAAAAATCGCGCAGTCTGCCCCTGCTTTTTTAGTGGTATTTCTGCTAAAAGATTTTGCGTGTCAGCCATAATTATTTCCTCTTAATCTTAGTATTTTTCTTAGTATATTTCTGAACAACCAACGAGTCAACCACATCAAAAACAAACAAAAGTTGAAACACCGTATGGGTTTTTAACTCTCTTTTTGTAATTGCGCCGTTCGTGTGCAAAGCGCGCAGCAGAGCGATTGAATAGGCAGAAGATGCGAGCAGAACAAGAAACGCAAAACCCACCGCAAGCGGTATAATAATCATCGAAATGAATATCAAAGTGTTAACGCCGAGCGCGATATTTGCCACAAACCAGAAGGCGTAATTAACCACGAAAAAGGGCATTGCAAGCAACTTAAACGCCAACACGGCGCGGTTCACGGCCCTCAACTTTTTCTTGTTCTCCGCAAAATTTTCCGCGAATTTTTTCACCTTGCGTACAGCAAAAATTATATTAATAACACAAAGAACACCGGCAACAACCGTAATTCCTAACGCGACATATATAAGCGCGTAGTCATAAGTTCTGTCACTGCTGCTAATCTCCGAATATAACCAAAAAGCCACGATTGCTTCGATTAGATAAAGGATTAACAACAACGGGAAAAGCAGTCTTTTCATTTAATTTGCCGCCCCAATTATCACACCAAAATCCTCCGCTTTCAGTGACGCGCCGCCGATTAAGCCGCCGTCTACGTCTGTTTTCGCGAGTAATTCCGCGGCGTTTTTCGGGTTCATAGACCCGCCGTATTGAATTGTAATGCTGTCGGAAATTTCTTTGCCGTACAGCCCGCAAAGCCTGTCTCTGATTAGCTTACAGGCGTCCTGTGCTTGCTCTGCTGTTGCGGTCTCGCCTGTGCCGATTGCCCACACAGGCTCGTAGGCGACAATAACCTTCGCCGCTTGTGCCGCGTCAATCTCCGCAAACGCAAGCTTGACCTGCCTTGAGACCACTTCCTCGGTTATGCCCGCTTGCCGCTCACTGAGCAACTCGCCCACACATGTAATCGGTATCAAACCCGCATTCAGAGCCGCTTTGGTACGCAGGTTCACAGTTTCATCAGTCTCGCCGAAATACTGCCGCCGCTCGGAGTGCCCGATAATCGCGTACTCCGCGCCGATGTCTTTGAGCATTGCCGCCGAAATCTCGCCTGTGTACGCGCCATTTGCCTCAAAATGCACATTCTGCGCGCCCACTTTGATTGCTGTACCCTTGACGGCTTCAACGGCCGTTTCGAGCGCGGTGAACGGCACACAAATCACGACATCGCAATTCGCACCGCTTGCAAGCGGCTTTAACGCGCTGATAATCGCCGCCGCCTCACCACGGGTTTTATTCATTTTCCAGTTCCCGGCGATTACCGCCTTACGTAAATTCTTGTTCATATTTTCCCCCATGTCCACCTACACTAACGAGGCATGAAACCTATCGTTTTCCCCGATTATGTAGCGGTAATTTCGAGGTTATACGCCGAAAAAGATTCTCGCTTTTTCGTCGTATTCCTCCTTTGTAATTTTTCCGTTGTCAAAGTCAATTTTCGCGTGCAGGATTGCCTCGGCATCGCGCATCAGCTGTTGGTATGCCGCCTCGTTTTCTTCCGCGGTCATGACGGTATCCGCGCCGGACAAGCGTTTTTGTATATCTGCCCATGAATCCTTGTACTCGCCCTCTTTAAGGCAGTTCAGGCAGAGCCATTCGCCGTCTTTGATTTTGTGCAACCCGCGCTTTTCGCCGCACCTTGCACAAACCGCACTTAAAAAACCCCATACACTCATGTCAACACCTCATTGCAATAAGATTTTGCTAATTCTCGAAGGGCTTCTTCTTCTTTTTAAGCTGAAAATTCCTGCTGCTCCTCAGCATAATATTCTCGTCAATCTGTATCTTCAAATCATGGCTGATTTGCGAGAACGCCACGCCGTAGACGAACTTCCCGCCGTCCTCGTTCTCCTGCCTACAGATAGTACCTTTGATTTTTATTTCCTCATGACGATGCAAAAACTCGGGGATTTCAAGGTCAAACCAAAGGTCTTCGCCAATGTCAAACAAGACGTTGGTCAAGAACTTTAACCCGCTCGCCGAAATGTCAAAAATCTGCGCGCTGTGCCAAATCTCGCCATCAAGGCTGACTTTTGCCTCCGTGCAAAAGTTGGGGTCGCGTTTATACGCCCGCCTGTTGGTTATTTGCTGTCCTTGTAATGAAAAAGTATCCATTTTGTTTCCTCCCGTAAGTTTTTATTTGCGGGTTTATGCGGTGATGTTGTCATGTAGGGACGACCGCCCTCGGTCGTCCGCAACGCAACAAACGCCCGTCTGTAGGACTGCTATGTCGGACGACCGAGGGCGGTCGTCCCTACGTTGTGGTTTATTTATCTTGGATTGCTTGAATCCCGGGCAGTATTTTTCCCTCAAGATACTCGAGCGACGCGCCGCCACCTGTTGAAATATGGCTCATTTTGTCGGCGAATCCGAGTTGCACCACTGCCGCAACGCTGTCGCCGCCGCCGATTACCGTGACCGCGCCGGAGTCCGCAACCGCCTTTGCGACTTCGAGGGTACCGCACGCCAATTGCGGGTTCTCGAATACACCCATCGGTCCGTTCCAGACCACTGTCTTTGCGGTTTTGACCGCATCCGCGAACAGCTTTCTGCTGTCCTCGCCTATGTCAAGGCCCATGCAGTCGGCGGGAATCGCGTCGGCGGGGACTGTCTGCGCCTCGACCGCCGCGTCAATCGGGTCGGGGAAACTTTTCGTCACCACGTTATCAGTGGGCAACAGCAGGGTTTTGCCGAGTTTGTGCGCCTTTTCGAGCATTTCTTTGCAGTAATCAAGCTTTTCATCGTCCACCAAAGACTTGCCGATTTCCTTACCCTCGGCCTTCATGAAAGTGTACGCCATGCCGCCGCCGATAATCAGCGTATCGCACTTGTCAAGCAGGTTTGAGATTACATTGAGCTTATCCGCGACCTTCGCGCCGCCGAGTATCGCCACGAACGGCCGCTCGGGATTTTCGACCGCGTTGCCCAAAAAC
>WRMK01000095.1 GCA_009777155.1 Oscillospiraceae bacterium | reverse complement strand
AGCACCGAGAAGTATGTAGCCAATACGGTCGCGCCGATTGAGATAATCATGGAGTTTTTCAAGCCCGTCATCGGCTGGAAACTGCCGCGTGCATTGATGTAGTTGATGTTTTCCATGAGGTGGTCGGAGGGAAGGAGCGACAATCCTTGCTGTTGAATTTCAACAGTACTGCGGGTCGCGTTCATGAACATCGTCCAGAACGGGAGTATGCTCATTATCGCAAAAAGAATCAGCACCAAATACGCAATAATCTGAAATGTAATCGAGAAAGCACTTTTCTTCATTTTTATTTACCCCCCGATAATTTATAGGCGCGCAATAATTCTTTTTCTTCCTTGCGCTTTGCAATTGCGTCTTTGTCGCGCATCATAAAGAACAGGATACACGCCAAAACTCCCACAATCACGAACAGTATCATAGACGCGGCCGAGGCGATGTTGTATTGATACCGCCCTTGCGAGGTTGCACGCCGCTGAATGAACATGCTGACCGTGTAGGTTGCGGAGTCGGGGTTGCCGTTGTTGAAAAGGTGGGGTATGTCGAACATGTTCAGGCCACCGATTAAGCTTGTCACGAGTACGAACAGCATAATCGTCCTGAGGTTCGGCAGGGTGATTAAGAAGAACTGCTGAACCCCGTTCGCGCCGTCGATGTCTGCGGATTCAAACATTGACGGGTTCAAGCCTTTTACCCCCGAAATCAAAATCAGCATTGTATACCCATACCACATCCAAAACTGGATAAACGCGACAATCAACTGAGCGTTCAGCTTCTTAATCAAGAAGTCGATAGGCGCGTCGATAAGCCCGAGGTTCATGAGCAGGGAGTTGACGACGCCGAATCCGTCTCTCTGGAACAGCTGTGAAAACAGAATCGCGATGGTCGCCGCCGTGATGATATTAGGCATATAGAACAAAATCTTGAACACGCTTTGCCCTCTTACTCGGAAGTTACGGCTGGTTAACCAAGCGGTAAAGAGTAACGCGAGGACTATTTGCGGGATAAAGTTGACGAACCATATAAAGAAGGTGTTCTTTAATGAGGTCTGAAACAAGTTGTTGTTAAGCACCAAGTTGTAATTCTCGAAAGGGTCTGCGAGAATCCGCGGGTGCGATGCGCCGAGCCCGCTCAAATCCGTGAAGCCAATAAACATGGTGTAAAGCAACGGATATAGCGAAAAAATCGCGAAGGTGACGATGAATGGTATGGCGAATATGTAACCGTATTTAGCGTAGCCGAAGTTTTTGCCGGGTTTTCCCGTGGCCATAATTCTTCCCCCCTGTAATTTTCATTGTAAAATGCTTGTAAAAATTGCGTAAATTTCTATTGTTTACAACAAACGGGGCGGAGTGTTTATCCGCCCCGTAAAGTTGTAAATACAACTAAAGAGTAAAACTTAGGAACCGAAACCTAATTCGTCTTCAACCAATTGCTTGAAGTCAGCAATAGCAGCGTCGCGGTCTTTTTCGCCTGCAATATAGAGGTTTACTTGGTCGCGCCAGATTGCTTGAATCTGCTCGTCATACTCGGTCATGTTCGCACCGGTTGCGTTTGCGCCGGCAGGAATGAAGATGTCAAACATGTTTTGGCCGCCGAGAACAGAAACTTCACCGTTTGAACGGTCCATAACTACAGCAGAAGCAACGGTGTCTTTTGTGAAGTCGCCATCTGCGAATTTTTGTGCGTCTTCGGGGAACATTGCACTGCCTTCAAAGAGGTTGCCATTTGCCCATTTGTATTGGAGGCCATCGTCGGTTGTGTCAAGAGTAATCCACTCGATGAGTTTACCGATGTCATTTTTCTTGTCGGAGTTTGCATTGCCGTTACCGAGAACCCAAGTACCGCCCCAAGAGAATCCAACGGTAGGTTCGCAGATTGCCCAGTCACCGAAGGTGTAATCATCAACGTGACCGTTCATAACGTAGTTAACGAACCAAGCAGGGCCGAAGTAACCGAATACAGGCTGAGGGCCTTGGTCAATCATGTCAGCAAACCAGCCTTCTTGCCAGTCTTCTGTGTTGTTCATATAGTTGTTGTCGTAGAGTTGTTTGCCGATGTCAAGGAGATTTTCGCGAGCAGGGTCTAAAACGAGTTTGTCGTTAACAACCCAACCGTCTTTCGCGCCGGCTTTCATGGGGTGCCAAACGTCGCCAACACCGGAAACGATTGCGTAGCCGTTTGCTTTAAGTTCAGCAGCCGCGCTCATGAATTTGTCCCATCCCGGGCCGATGATGTTCTTGATTTCAGCGGGGTCATCTGTGCCGAAAACTTCTTTAGCGATAGAACGACGGTAGATATACGCGCCGCCTGTAGCTTGGTAAGGAAGTCCTACAACAGCACCGCCGCGGGTACCGATTTCTTTTGCATAGGTTGCAATGCGCGCGGTGTCAACTTTGCTTACATCGATTCCGAGTTCTGCAAAAGTTGCCGCAAAGGAAGATGCACTACCGGAAGTGTACTTCACAACGAACGCCGCTTCTGCCGCGTAGATGTGAGGAGTGTCACTGCCGCCGTTTTGGAGTGCGAGGTCAAGTGCGGGTTGGTATGCACCGTCGGTTGTAGCGATAACGGTGAAGTTAAGGGTATAAGGGAAATCGGGGTTGAGCTCGGTGTAGCGTCTGAGCATGTTCGGGATTTCTTCTGTGAAGGACCATACGTTGATTACGTTGTCTGCGCTTGTGTCTGCGTTGGCTCTGGCCGCCGCACCGCCGGGGTTACTGCCGCCGGGACTGTCTTCTTTTGCACAACCGGCAAATACGCCGGCAATCATTGCTGCCGCCAGGCATAAAGCTAAGATTTTTCTTTTCATAAAATTTCTGCCTTTCATAATTAAAAATTTGGTTTAATGTGTAGGGATTTCCGTGTTGAAACTTCAATCACCACAATACAATAACCATTATACACGGAAAAGGTAGGTTTGTCAAGTCTATTTATTAGGGCAATTTTGACAAATAATAGTGCGAATAACTATGTATTATTTACAGAAATGACCTAAAAACAGCCAAAAATAATTAATTTTACAAAAAATTTACACGATTTTGTCAAAACCCCCAAAAATTTCTCGTCATTTTTTCACAGAACCTTTGAATATATTTAACAAAAGGAAAAGCGGCGGGGTCGCCCGCCGCTCGTAACCTGTTGCTTTAAGTAAGAGATATTAGCATCCGCACGGGTTGCATCCGCAGCCGTTGTTACAGCCACAACCGTTCCCGCCGCCTACAAAGCCGTCGCCACAGCAGAAGCAGAGAACCAATAAGATGATAATAATCCAGCAGCAGCTTCCGTTTCCGTTTCCGAAAAACATAGTATGTTCCTCCTTGATTAATATTGTTTAACATTCATTGAACTGTTCAATACTAAATTGTATGCTTTGGAAAATATTTTGTTACAAATTTTTGAAAGGTACTAAGATGTTGGAATTTAGCGACTTCACCGAAAAGGCAAGCAGGGTTCTTGATGAAGCCCTTAAAACCGCCATGTCACTCGGGCATATCTACGTCGGGAGTGAGCACATTCTCTGTGGACTGTTGACGTCGGCGCACCCCGACAAGCCAATCAGCCTGCCGAGTGCCGAAAATACCGTGGCTTATTTAGTTTTGAACAAGCATGGGGTTACGCTGGCGGAAGTCCTCCGCAAAATCGAGAACGTCGTCGGGCGTGGAGTCCCGACTACCCTTGACTTGCGCGACTTTACACCGCGCAGTAAGCGGATAATGGAGAACGCCGTGTCCGAGGCACGCGGTGTGTATCAAAATGCAGTCGGGACGGAGCATTTGCTGAGGGCGATTATCAAGGACACCGAGTGCTATGCGGTTCTGCTCCTGAAAGACATGGGTGTCAACCTGAACGCCGTCTACAACGACAGCTGTTCGTCGGATTCCAAGAACAGGAACGACGATTTCCCCGACGATGGCTACGGCTATGGGGGCAGTGGTAGTAACAAAAAAGCCCAGAAAGGCACGCTCTACAAGTACGGCAGAGACTTGACCGAGTTGGCGCGGCAGAAAAAAATCGACCCCGTAGTCAGCAGACAAGACGAAATCGAGCGGATTATTCAGATACTACTGCGCCGCCGCAAGAACAACCCCTGCCTAATCGGCGAGAGCGGGGTGGGGAAGACTGCGATTGCGGAGGGCTTCGCGCTGAGGATTGCCGAGGGGGCAGTCCCCGAAAACATCAAGGACAAGCGGGTATTCATGCTTGATATATCCTCGATGCTTGCGGGGGCGAAGTACCGCGGGGACTTTGAGGAGCGTGTAAAATCCGCCCTCGACGAGATTATCAAGGACGGGAACATTATACTATTTATAGATGAACTACATTCTATAATAGGCGCAGGGGCGGCGGAGGGCGCGATTGACGCCGCGAATATCCTCAAACCGCTGTTGGCGCGGGGCGAGTTGCAGTTAATCGGGGCGACAACTATTGATGAGTACCGTAAGTATATCGAAAAAGAGGCGTCACTCGAGCGGCGATTTCAGCCGGTCACGGTTGACGAACCGAGCGAGGAGAGTACTCTTGATATACTTTTCGGACTGCGGGACAAGTACGAGGCCCATCACAAGGTCAGAATCAGCGATACCGCGCTAAAGGCGGCGGTGTCAATGTCGGTGCGGTATATCAACGACCGTTTTCTGCCCGACAAAGCAATCGATTTAATTGACGAGGCGGCGTCCTGTATGAGACTGCGGGCGTTCACGACTTCGCCGATTGTGAAAGAGCTTGAGGGGAAACTTTCGGCGGTCGAGGCCGAGAAAGTCGCGGCGATTAACTGCCAAGACTTTGAGACAGCGGCAAGCTTGCGTGACAAAGAGCGGGAAATTTCCGCCGAAATTCTCACCTTGAAAAAGGGCGTGAACCCGCTCCGCAATCGCGGTGAGGACTATGGTACGGTCGAGGAAGAAGACGTCGCGGGGATTGTCTCGAAGTGGACGGGGATTCCCATTAACCGACTGCAAGAAGATGAAGCCAAGCGGCTTTCGGGCATGGAAAAGGCACTTTCGGCGCGGGTAATCGGGCAGCAAGAGGCCGTAGACGCGCTTGCAAAGGCGGTTCGGCGGGGCAGGGCGGGCTTGAAAAACCCCAACAGGCCAATCGGGACTTTCGTCTTCTTAGGGCCAACCGGGGTAGGCAAGACCGAGCTTTGCAAGGCACTTGCGGAGGCTTTGTTCGGGGACGACAACGCGCTGATTCGCTTTGACATGTCGGAATACATGGAAAAGCACGCGGTGTCCAAGCTAATCGGCGCGCCGCCCGGGTACGTCGCATTTGACGAGGGCGGGCAGCTGACCGGGAAAATCCGCAGTAAGCCTTACTCGGTTGTGCTTTTTGACGAGATTGAAAAGGCACACCCCGACGTGTCGAATATCCTGTTGCAAATCATGGAAGACGGCGTGCTGACTGCATCGGACGGCCGCAAGGCAAGTTTCAAGAACGCCGTGGTAATCATGACCTCCAATATCGGCGCGAAGATTATCGGTGAGAATCGCCAAAATCTCGGCTTCATCAGCGGCGACAAGTCCGACGAGGACAAGAAATCGCGGGTACTCGACGAGCTTAAACGGGCGTTCAGGCCCGAATTTATCAACCGTGTAGACGAGGTCATAATTTTCAACAAGCTATCCAAAACCGACATCGGCAAAATCTGCGTAAACATGCTCCACGACTTGTCAAAGCGGGCGGATTCCCTTGGGTTGCAATTGGATTTTGACGAGAGCGTGATTGAAGAATTAGCGGCTTTGGGGCATGACGACAAGTACGGTGCGCGGCCGCTCAGGCGGGTGATTACCGCGCGGATTGAGGATATGTTGGCGCAGAGGATTGTCGAAAACGGCTTGAACGAGGGCAGGCGGCTGAAGGTTAAGGTTAGTGAGGGGGAGTTTGGGGTGGAGGTGCTTGAGGAGTTGGCGGTTGAGGGGTGATGGGTGTGGGGGCAGTATTCGCAGTTTTGGCAAACGCCGCAAGGTAAATCTGACCCACCCCACACCCCGCACTCTCGACCGCCCGCCGCGCCTCCCGCAAAGTCGCCCCCGTCGTACTGACATCGTCAATTATTAACAAGCCTTTCCCCCCGAAATCCACCCTGCTCAAAATCTGCGGGTTCACCACGAACGCATCCCGCAGATTTTCTTTGCGTTCGGCGGCTGAAAGCTCTTTCTGCTCCCGTGTTTGGCGAGTGAGGCGTAACAGGTTTTTGCAGTATTTTACACCGGACATCTCGGCAATCTCCCGCGCCAACAACGCGGGTAGGCTGTACCCGCGGGCTTGCAAGCCCGCCTTTCGGGGCGGGACGGCGGCGATAAAGTCTATTTTACAGGTCTTGTTTGCATTTGGCAAAGCCAAACCCAAACGCTCGCCGCCGATGGCGGCGGACAGCGGCGATGGCACTGCCATAGCATTTCCGCCTTTCCTATCGTCAGGCGGAAATGCTATCTCGGGCAGAACACCGCCCGTTGCCAATGCGCCCTGCAAAAGCCCCGCAATCGCCGAAATCGCGTAGCCGTCGGCGTTTTCCTTGGCCTTTGTAATCAGCGGCTTGGACTTGTCGTTGTAGACACAGCAGTAGACCTGCGAATTGCCATTGTTCTCGTAAAAATCAAGCTCCAAACAAGGCTCACAGTAGAACCCGAGCGGGTCAATCAGCTTGCCGCAAAACGGACAGCGATTGGGGTAGACGACACTCAGCAGGTGTCTTTTAATATTATAGGTGTTCATATTCTAAAGGTATCACAAAATTTTCGCCTTGTCAATTGATAAAAAATTTACAAAAACTATTGACACTATTATAAATATATTGTATAATGTACTTAATTGTAATTTATGACATGTCAGAAAGGAATAAAACTATGGAAACAAGAAATTACTTCAAGAGGTCAACGGCGATTCTGCTGATATTGGCGGTATTTTTTACCTTGGTCAATTTTCAGCTGTTTGCAGTCCCGGCGGCGGCAACACCGAGCCTACCCCAAATCACAATACATACCAACTACTGCGATGACTGCGCCCATCTTGACGGCGATTGCGCTAATTACGACAATGGCAACGGCACCTGCCCCGATGCGGTTCTCGGAAGACATTCCGCTCAATACGGGGCTTCTTATGTAACTACCACCCAATTGCATACTTTTGCCGTTACCACCAACGGCTTTGCGAAAGAAGGCTTTGCCTTGTCTACCCTGTGGAGTTATGACAGGCAAGGCTCAAACACCTTTTTCACAAGACCCTCGGCAAACCCGCATACCGCTAACACGAACACAACGGCAACAGCGGACGTGGACATCTACGCAATATGGGTGCCGCTCCGTACCATAACCCTCAATTCGGGGACGGTTGCGCCTGCGGATATTACGCCGACTAATGAGACGACCGACGTCCCCCGGATATTCTCGTTAGAAGATATTACAAAGGCAATAAAGCCTGCAACCCCTTCAGAAAAATATGAAGGGCAGGTTATAAACATGACCGCGATAACCGCCTTGTCGCACGAGCATAGCAGTCCGCAGTCTCCGAGGGCGCCGGGCCGTCAGTTTACCGGGTGGTATCCGACTCCGGAATTGGCATTGGAAAGTGCCACAGTACTATCTACAAACTCAACTTGGTTTACAAACAATCGCTTTAACTTAGCCACGCTTATCACCGGCGACATGACCCTTTATGCGGGTTGGCGGGGATTGGTTACTGTTGAATTGGACCTGAATTACGACAACTTCCCGCTCGGGACTGCTACCGTACAGGGAGTAGAATACAAGGAGGCGCGGATTACCACGATTTCAAACTTCCCGCCTACTACAAACCCCGATAAAATCCCGCCGTTCAAAAACGCTTACGCGCCGTTCACTTCTATTCAAAGTGCCGCCCCTACCATCCCGATTGCCCCCGTTGAAGGCGGCGTCGTACTCCCCGGCAGTCCTACTGTGCGGAGCGGATTCGGCTATAGATTTGTCGAGTGGGTTTGGAATCCGGAGGATAACGGCGTTTGGGACGAAGACAAAATCGTGCCGTTCCCGCTTACCACTCCTTTAGACCCCGATATACACGATAATATAATCTTGATGGCACGGTGGGCGCCGGTCATTACATACGACTTCAACCTCAACTGGCCCTCGACTATTACCGACACCCCGCCCGCCCCGCCGGTTCCTCAGTACGGCAGGACCACAGTGACAGGGTTAAATATGCACACAATACCGGCAACCGACTTGTCAACTACACATGTAGTGCCGAACCAAAAGCCCTGCCCATTCTACGACACCCTCTGCGCTAACGCCAGTGTCTGTACCGATACCGCCCCCGCTAATGCCCTTCGCCACGGATACGAATACTCGTTTGTGGGTTGGTTCAGAAATCCCGCAGGCACAGGCGAACGTGTCCACACCGCGACATTAGTTACAGAAGCGGACATGGAGCAATTCGCGGCAAACAACACGAGCATACCGCTCTACGCGAAATGGGAGTTGTCCAAGAAAGCCAATTTCGTGATAAATCCGCAGTCGTTTGACCTGCAATTTAATGCGTTCACCGAGTTACCCGCGAACAGCCCGCAAGTCACCAATATACTAAATAACCCGCCCGCTCCTTTCAGATATATCACCGTACCGCCCCCGAGCTTGACAGCGACACCCGCATCCATGACGGTCTCCTTTGACAACGGCAACAATCAGCCCCTTTCGAGCAACCATATCCGCGACGGTGCGGGTTGGTTTGTCGGGCCTGATGCAACGATTACGGGTACAAGGCAATTCTCGTTCGGTACTTTTAATCCGACCGAAACTTTTGTCGAGGCCAATCGCCGCGCCAACAGCTTCCAATATCCCGCCGACACGGACGAAATCACACTTTACATGAAGTGGATTCCCGCGTATGCAATTCGGTTCATTCGCAATCAACCCACGGCTTCTCCCGATACGCAAGCATTCAGATACTTCGTACCGAGAACCGGCGGCACTATCGCGCAAATGTGGACCAACGCAAACTTATCCGCGACTGCCCCGAGTTGGCCCGGCGCAAATACCGATGCCTTTTATCGGCGCGGTGGCGACAACGCCGTCAACACATGGTACACCAACCCCGAGGGTACAAGTGCAGTTTACAACAACGCCGCAAATATCACAAGCGACATCACCCTTTATGCCTCATGGATTAATAAGGTTCGTGTTGAGTTTTGGTGTCCGGACGACTATAGGTTATTCGTAAGCCCGCCGCTTTTGCTGT
>WRMK01000094.1 GCA_009777155.1 Oscillospiraceae bacterium | reverse complement strand
CTTTTTCATGTTCCTTTATTTTTGTATATTGTCTTGGCATAGATATACCCCCTGTTTTATTATACCTTAAACAGGGGGCTTTTGTCTATTGTCCGTTTTTACTGGTTCTGTTCAAGTTTACAGGGGGTTTTAATTTTACTCAATCGTAAGAATTTTCGCAAAGCCGGTTAGGCTGAAAAGCTCTTTGGTGGCTTGGGTTGCGCCGCGAATTATTTGTCGGCGGCCATCGGCCCTGCACTTGTTTTCAATCATCAGCAGAATCCGCAGGCCGGCACTGCTGATGAACAGCAGCTCGGAGATTTCGAGGATTATGTCGCCTTTCTCGGGAGATGCCATTATGTCCTCGACTTCCGTTTGCAGTTTAGGGCTGTTCGCGGTGTCCAACCAGCCTTTCAAACCCAAACAAGTCCCGTCAGCTGTGGATTTCCGTGTAATTTCTAAAAATGACTGTACCATTTTCGTTACCATGCCGCCCCAAATGCACAGCATAGGGGACACGCCTTTCGTGATTATTTTTAATCTTCATCTACGATTTCAGTTATTTCGACGTTGCCTTCCAAGTCTTTGTAGATTACCACTTTCTTGGTGGTCGGTTGTGCGCCCGGGTATACGTCTTTTGCGGTGCAGAGGAAACGATAGTTTGTACCCGAAACTACTTGTGTTGCGACTGCGAACGGCTGATACCGCACGCCGGTCCAACTCAACATTGCTTCTTCAAAAACTTCCCAGTCTTCGTCGGTCAAGCCGCGAAATTCGCTGTAACCGCCGACTATGAACGGTGTTTCGAGGTCTTCGATGTTGGTGATTTCCACGTTACCCTCCAAGTCTTGGTAGATGGTTACGTATTTTGAGGTCGGTTCTGCGCCGGGGTATACCGCGGTTGCGTCACAGAAGAAACGATAGTTTGTACCTGCAACTATTTGTGTCGCCACGCTAATCGGCACGTATGCAACGCCGTCTAAGTCCGCCATTGCTTGGTCGAATACTGCGCGGTCTTCAGCAGTCAAGGCTCTGTAATCGGTCCAGCCGCCGGAAAACATCGGCTCACTGGGGGCACCGCCAACGTCGTAAATCTCGGTGATTTCCGCTTCGCCATCTAACTTATGCCAGATGATGACGTACTTTTGCTCGGTCACTGCATCGGGGTAAACGCCTGTTGCGTTGCAGAGGAAACGGTAATTTGTGCCCGCGACGATTTGTGTTTCAACCGAGAGCGGCTCGTAAATCATGCCGACTAAGCCTTCCATAGCCGCGTCAAAAACTGCACGGTCTTCGTCGGTCAAGTTGCGGGATTCGCTCCAACCGCCGGTAATCGCGCCGGGGTCGTCATCGTCGGCGTTCGGGTTGGGGAGGGTGGTCATGGATTCGTCGTCTTCTTCGGCATTAGGATTGCCGATGGTGACAAGGTCGTCTTCGGATGGTTCGGGGTCGGGTTCGGGCGGGGTGAGTGCTACAGGGTTTTCGGAGGTCTCTGTGCCGCCGAGAGGCGCGGGGTCTTCTGATGTGCAACCCGCAAGCATGAGGGAAGCTGCAAGACAGAGCAGCAGTGACATTGTTAAAAATCTTTTCATAGTTTTTCTCCTTTTGAAATGCTTGAAATGTTTGTTTTTGTTACTTTATTTGGCTTTGTGAGCCTATTTGCTATTGTATCAGATAAATATTCATTTGTCAAGGCATTTCCGGTTACAGTTTGGTTACAGTTAGGTGTAATTGTGCAATATTACTATAAAACGTCGCTTAAAAACTTGATTTGTGCAACGTCTTCACTCGCGATTACTAAGGTATCGGCGGCGAGGATAATTGTCGCGTCGTTCGGGACTAAGTATTTCTCGGCGCGCTTAATCATGACTATGAAGACGTTTTCGGGCATGCCGAGCGCGGACACGGGCTGGTTGCAGACTATGCCGTGTTCGGGAACGGCTACTTCGAGCAGGTGATTGGCGGCTTCTTTGGTGTATTCTTCAATGGTTTTCAGCTTAGTTTCTTCCGGGGCGACTAAATTAAAAAGGTTCGCAAGTTTCGATAACAACGAGCCTTGACAGATTACCGACAGTAGGCAGACGAAGAAGACCACGCTGAATACGTATTCGCCGTATGGCAGGCCCGCCGAGAGTAAATAGGTCGAGAAAACTATTGAGGACGCGCCGCGTAACCCCGCCCATGAAATAAACGCGATTTCCTTGAAGGTGTATCGGAACGGCTTCATAATCAGGGTCATGACGGCGGGGCGGGCGATGAAGAACATGAACAGTGCGAAAATGATTCCCACGGGCAAAATTTTCACAAACATCGAAGGCATGAACAGTACACCCAAAACCACGAACAGCCCGACCTGCATAAGCATTGAACCCACGCCGAGAATCCGTTGCAGATACTGCTTGTAGACGAGCTTACCGTTGCTCATAATCATGCCGCCGATATAGACCGCCAAGAAGCCGTTGCCGTCCGCCGCGCTTGCGCCCCCGTAGATTAGCAGTGCCAATCCGATGACCAAGACGGCGTAGACCCCGTCGATTTTTAGGTTGAGATGATTTATCAAGCGTTTGCCGAGTAGACCCCCGACAACGCCCACGGCCGCACCCGCAAATATCTGCATGAACAGCAGCAGCGCGACGTTCTGCGACGTGCCCATTGCCAAGGCGATGAAGACGACCGTCAGCATGTAGGCTATGGGGTCGTTTGTGCCGCTTTCCATTTCGAGGATTGAGCCGAGGTTGTTTTTGAGGTTAAGGCGTTTTGAGTTGAGCACCGAGAATACCGAGGCGGCGTCGGTCGCCGAGACCACCGCGCCGAGCAGCATTGCCGCGTGCAGTTCCAAGCCGAGGATAAAATAAGCGAAGACGGCGGCAAGCGTGGCGGTCAGCACTGTGCCGAGGGACGCCAGAATTGTCGAGACTGCCAAGACCGGCTTTGTAGTCTTGAAGTCGGTTTGGAACCCGCCCGTGAAAATTATAAACAGCAACGCGAAATTGCACGCCGATTCGGCGACTGCCATGTTGGCAAAGCCGACCTGCGTGCCGAGCAAGATGCCAATGAGGATAAAGCCGGCAAGGACGGGCAGGTTGATTTTGCCGGTCAGCTTGCAGGAGAGGATGCTGATTATTAGGATTAGGCCGAGGTAGAAGATTATGTTCATGTGGGTGGGCTTTCTTTGAGTTTTTTTGGGGGGTTGTTATTAATATAGCATATGAAATTGGGTTTGTCAAGGGTATTTGGAATTGCTCCCGCAAAAATAAATCCCCCGAAACTTTGAGTTTCGGGGGATTTATCTACAGGCGTCACCCGGATTTGAACCGGGGGTCACGGAGTTGCAGTCCATTGCCTTACCACTTGGCTATGACGCCGCTGTTCGGCCGCTGATAAACAGTATACCACAAAAAAAATAATTAGTCAATATAATTATTCAAAAAAAGAATATCCTTTTTACGGTTCTCGAACATTTGATTTAGAACCCGTCTCCACAAGCAACGTGCCGATAAATCGAGCGATATTTTTTGTCAGACTGAAGGCCGGCGCAGTGCGCTAATTTTCGTAATGCTTTGTGCATTGCGGAAATTTTTAACGCAGTATGGCGGAAAATTCGCCGATTTAGCGGTGCGTTTGCTTGTGGAGACGGGTTCTTAAGTTTTTGAAATTCCCTGCCCGGTGCGGGTCGAACGCACAATCGCCGGAGTCGGAGTCCGGTATGTTATCCATTACACTACGGGCAGATACACAGTGTATTACACGCCGTCTTTTCATTGTACCACAGTCTCCACCAAATTGCAAGCCTTTTTTTCACCGCCCCTCAAAATTTCAACCACAAAGCAGGCCGAACCCCGCCGGGACGACCGATATCACCGCCAAGGACACAGCAACTGCCGTCGTCATCGACAGTGCAAACAAAGTTCTCATAGCGGCCGGGCGACCGGAGCCACCACGACGTAACCGCGCCGTTGTAAGTCGCCTTTCGGTCTGCATCGTTTTTGAACAAGGCCTTTGCCTCCTCTATGCTCAGAATAAATACAAACCCGTCTATTTTTGAGTCCTCGTCTTCGTTGAATGTTTGGCTAAAAAAATCCCCGATCAAATACCTAAATAATTCGCTCCTTTCCCAAAAATTACGGTGCGAATCGAAAATTCGCATTTCGATTATATCTTTGGTTATAATCAGAGCTTTGCCGTTTTCTTTTTTAAGAACCCGCCAATCGAAAGGGCCGAACGAGAATGTATCGCCGACTTCTGCGGCATAAATGCCGCCTTTAAGCTTGTTGAGTTCGGTTTGCAAGTTGTCGAGTTCGGCTTGCAGTCGGGTAAGTTCGGCTCGCCGCCTGTCGATTTCCGCTTGCACTCGGGCAATTTCCGCTTGCGGAACGCCGTTGTTGCTCATAATATTTCAGATTCCTTTCCGTTATTTTACCACAATTTTCATCAAGTCGCAAGCATTTTCTCCACCGCCGCTAATTTCACACTCGTGCAAAAAACCTCCATCGCGCTCTGCAACTCGTCAACAGGCGGGAAACTCGGTGCGATTCTGATGTTCTTGTCGCACGGGTCGATGCCGTAGGGGAACGCCGCGCCCGCCGCGGTCAGGACTACGCCCGCCGCCTTGCAAAGTTCCACGACCCGCTTTGCTGTGCCGTTTATACCGTTGAACGAGACGAAATAGCCGCCGTCGGGCTTGTGCCACTCGCCTAACCCGTGGGGGAGTATTTCATTTTCCAACATATCGCAAACCACCCGAAACTTTGGACTCAAAAGGGCGGCGTGCCGCTCCATGTGGGCGGTAATCCCGCTGTAATCCTTGAAAAATTTCACGTGTCGAAGCTGATTAATTTTGTCGAATCCAATCGTCTGTACCGAGAGTAATTTCTTCGTGTAGGCAATGTTCTCCGCGCTTGACGCCATTGCGGAAATGCCGCCGCCCGCAAAAGTAATCTTCGAGGTGGACGCGAAAACGTAGGCACGGTGCGGATTGCCCGCCTTTTCACATTCATCTTGTAAGTTAAGTAGGTTGCATGGTTCTGCACTCAGATGATGCGCGCCGTAGGCGTTGTCCCAGACTATTCGGAAGTCGGCGGCTTTGGTTTTCATTGCCGCCAATCGCCTCACAGTCTCGGCAGAACAGCAGATTCCGTCGGGGTTTGAGTAGAGCGGTACACAGAAAATCCCCTTGACCGCCGCGTCCTCTGCCGCCAAAGCCTCGACCGCGTTCATGTCCGGCCCGCCTTGCAGCATTGGCACCGAAATCATCTCAATCCCGAAAGTCTGCAAGAGGGTGAAATGCCGGTCGTACCCCGGGACAGGGCAGAGGAATTTGACGGTTTTCTGCTTCCCCCACGGCTCAAACTCGTCGGAAACGCCAAAATTCACGGCGTTCGCGATGAAGTTATACATCAATTGCAAGCTCGAATTGCCGCCTACGATAATTCGGCTCAAGTCGCCGGTTCCAAGCAGGGGCGACATCAGGCGTTTCGCCTCGTCGATGCCGTCCAAAAGCCCGTAGTTGCGGCAATCGAAGCCGCATTCGCTTTTATAATCGCCTAAATCTACGGCAAGCATCTCGTTCGCCAAGTCCAACTGCTCACGGCTCGGCTTTCCACGCGACATATCGAGCGCAAGCCCCTTTGATTTCAAGGCTTCATATTCGGCTTCAAGGCGGGTTTTGAGTGCTGATAGCTCCTCCCGCGATAAGTTCGTATACATCAAAATACCCCTGTGAAAATAATTTTGCGGACGGTCTGCCCGCCCCTACAGTTAGTCGGGTTTGAAGTCTAACAAATCCTGCAAATTCTCCCTGTACATCTTCGCCGCCGCGTGAAATTCCTCGCGCAATTTGTCAAAATCGGCGGCGACTTCATCAAAGCTTTGATTGGCTTTCAGCTTTGCTTCAAGGCTCTCGGTTTGCTTGTAAACCCGCATTACAGAAAGGTTACTCGATGTGCCTTTGAGCTTGTGCAGGGCTTTGCAGGCGGCCTCGTGATTCCTTGCCGCAAAGCACTCCTCGACGGGCGCGAAGGTCTCGTCTGTGAAAAATTTGTCAAGCCAGCCCTTGTACATCTCCTTGTGACCCAAAACCCGCGCCAACGCGCTCTTTAATTCTATCATCTCAAAATTCCATGCCATGAATAAGTCCTCCTGTTGTACGTATAAAGCAGATTGCGCCGCAATATTAATAGTAAAGCAAACTATAGTATAACATGCAAACGTGTGAAATATGTTTCGCGATTATTAACATTTTATGAACATTGTGTTAATTCGAGTGCGGGGAGTTTTTGAGCTATGATGAAGTGGGTTTTTGCAGGGCTTATATTTTTTTCGCTGTTATTCGGCATAATCAACGGCGATGTGGCGGCGTTGACCGAGGCGGCACTGTCCGAGGCGGGAACCGCCGTAACCCTCGCGCTGACCTTGTGCGGGATTATCTGCCTGTGGAGCGGGATTATGCGAGTGGCGCAGAAAGCGGGCTTGGTAGAACAGTTGGCGAAGTTGTTTAAGCCATTGCTGATACGATTATTCAGCGGCATTGACCCTAACGGAAAGGCCCTCGGCTTCATTGTCCTGAACATTAGCGCGAACCTGCTCGGCCTCGGTAACGCCTCAACTCCGTTCGGGATTGCGGCAATGCGCGAACTCGAAAAGGAGGAGGGCACCGGCATACGCGCCACAAACAACATGGTAATTTTCGTGGTGCTGAACACTGCAAGCCTGCAAATTATCCCCACAACCGCCGCCGCCCTGCGCCTCAAGAACGGCTCGGCCGCACCCATGGAAATCCTGCCCGCCGTCTGGATTACCTCGCTTGCCGCTTTGGTTGTGTCGGTTACGGTGGCGAAATTGTTGGGTGTGAGGGGGAGGAAGAAACTTTGAGAGTATCTGACTTTGCAGTACCCGTGGTGTTTGTGTTTGTGCTGGTTTACGGGCTTTTCCGTAAGGTCGATATATTCGGCGAATTTGCCGAGGGGGTGAAAGACGGCCTACGAACAGTCTATGATATTTTCCCCGCTTTGTTTACTTTGGTGATGTCGGTGGGCATGTTTCGTGCGTCGGGCGGGTTGGATTTAATTGCGGCTTTGGTCGCACCTGTGACGAATTTTTTCGGTTTCCCGAAAGAAGTCGTGCCGCTTATGCTTATGCGGCCGTTTTCGGGGAGCGGCGCGGTGGCAATCTACGAGAGTATTCTGCAACAAAACCACCCCGACAGCTATGCGGGGCGGGTGGCAAGCGTGATTCTCGGCAGCAGCGAGACGACTTTCTACGTCATCGCGGTCTATTTTGCGGCAACCAAAGTGAGAAAAACCCGCCACGCATTACCGGCGGCAATGGCGGGAGATGTCACGCTGTGGATTTTGAGCGGGTTAATCGTCGGGTTGATGTTTTATTGAAGGGTCACTCCCATTTTTTCCACACATCGGGGCAGTAGCCGATTGTCGCGGCTTTTCCGTTGCGGACTATGGGGGTTTTGTAGAGTTTCGGGCATTCTGCCAACTTGTCGGGCTTGGCGTCGGGCGTGAGGTATTTGAACAGGTGAAACTCCTCCGCCTTGTCGGTCACAAGGTTGTCAATCCCGCCCACTGCGCCGATTACCGCGTTCAGCTCGCCCTTGCTCAGGCCCTTTTGCAAAATGTCAATCGCTTGGAATTTAACGCCGCGTTCCTTAAAATACCGCTCGGCTTTTTTGGTGTCAAAGCACTTGGCTTTGCCGAAAATTTGTATGTTCATAGGACTATTGTAGCATGGTTTTGCGGGGTTGTCAATGGGTTGATTCATTGCGGGGCAATGAGACATTGCGGGCGAACACATCATTGCGGGCGAACACAGTTCGCCCCTACATTGAAAAACAATACGGACAACAGGAAAATCCACGGACGACCGGGGGCGGTCGTCCCTACGGTGAAAAAATTTTCCTGTGGTTAATAATTTTAACATGGTAGGGGCGAACTGTGTTCGCCCGTGGGTTTTCAATCGGTAAAACATTTTCAAAATTATTTTGGAGGTTAACATGACCAAAAAAATCTGCATCGAAATCGGGCATAGAAGCCCCGATACAGGCGCGGTCAGCATGATTGACGGCCGGACTGTCCGCGAGTGTGACATAAACCTCGTCGTCGGGTTGGAGCTGATTGCACAGCTTGAGCGGCACGGCATTGAAATCTTCACCAACCGCCGCGCATGGGACGGTATTCCGCTCCCCGAATACTTCAAAACCGCCGCCAAACTCAAGCCGAGCGCGGGTATTTCCGTCCACAGTAATTCCGCAGTTGGGACTTCCGCAACCGGCAAGGCGAAAGGCTTCGAGGTCTTTCGCCAGACTAATTTATTCAGTGCGAGGAGCGCGGAATTGTGCAGGAGCATCGAGGCGGAAATTGTTCTCGGCGGGCAGGTGAGCCGCGGGGTGAAAGTGCATTTCAAACAAAGCGTAAACGCCTATATAAACTCGATTCCCGCGCCTTACGCCTATTGCGAATTGGGCTTTATCGACAACCCCGCCGACTACGCGAATTTCAACACCGAAGCCAAGCAAAAAGCCTTTGCGGTTGCTTATGCCAAGGGGATTTTGAAGTACTTGAAAGTCGAGTGGATACCCGAAATCCCCGAAGGACCCCCCGCGCCAATTCCAAAAACCTACGCCGTCCGCGTCGGGGCGTTCAAGAATAAAAAGTCCGCAGAAAAGCTCCGAGCAGAGCTGAGAGCGAAAGGGTACAAGGCAGTCATAGTAGAGCTGTAATGCACCCTTAACTCATTCTGTCGCCCGGTTTGAACAAGACCGCCACTATCAGCGAGAACACCACCACCGACGCCATGCCCGCCGCCGCCGCCGTGAAGCCGCCCGTGAAAATCCCGAGCAGGCCTTTTTCGGTTACGGCTTTTCGCACACCGTCAGCCAGCAGATACCCGAAGCCTGTCAGCGGCACGGTCGCGCCCGCTCCTGCGAATTCTACGAGCGGCTTGTACAGCCCCACGCCGCCCAAGAATACGCCGAGTACCACGAACGCGACGAGAATCCGCGCCGGGGTTAGCTTTGTGAGGTCAATCAGCAACTGCCCGATGAGGCAGATTGCTCCGCCGATTAGAAAGGCCCATAAGAAATCCATGAACATAAAATTCCTCCAATTAAATTTTACTGATACTGCGGGGGCGGCAGGGGTACGGGGGTCTATGTCTGCGCCACCGCAAGAATCGCACGCCCGCTTTTGCGATTGATAAAGTTTAACCTTCTCGAGCCGAACCGTTAGTAAGTAT
>WRMK01000093.1 GCA_009777155.1 Oscillospiraceae bacterium | reverse complement strand
AGAGTACTTTAATATAGACCACGCCGTCGCAGAATAGCTGTGAACCCGAAATGCTGTAGGAAATGATTGACGGCGTGAGGGTACATTTCAATACTTTGAAAATATCGGGGAAATAATCCGGCAAGACATAGTCGAACTCGACCCCCTGCTCGGTCTGCCCGTCGTAAACCACCTCGCCGAGAAAAACGGGCTCCTTGTTAAGTTTTAACTCCATTTGCTCCATAATATACCTCCGTTATTGGGTTGACTTTACAGAACCCGCAGAAAGTGCGGGTTGCACTGCTCTGCCGACCTTGTCTACATCAATATATGTAGGGACGGGCGGTTATATGACAAGCCGGGGAAAAAATAAAGGCCACAGTAACAAGGCGATTCATCTAATAACCACCAAACCCCCGCAGCAGACTTCTCGTCAACTACGGGGATTTTTCTGTTTCATCTTAAACACTGCCTTACAACCCAATCCAATTTTCAATCATTTGTTTTGCATCATTCTCCGAGATATGAGCGACCGAATAATCACTATCGTCTAATATTTCTTTAATCATCTTGCCATCAAATTGAATATGCCCACGCTGATTTATTCCCGACCAATGCTTTTGAATACGGGAGTTTTTCAGCATCTTACTTTCAAATACAGGGAGCAAGTGCAATTTTAACGTCCCATCTTTTTCTATTCCTACCCAATAAAACAAAAACACGGTGTCGCTTTCGCTTAAATAAAGTAAAATATTATCAATACTAAATCCTTTTGGTTGGCTGTCAAGATACATAACCTTTGTCTTAATATCGATGCCGATTCTCGTATTCTCAAAAACCCTTTCATAATCAGCCAAACCATGTGGATTAGTCACGTCGGGAACACATTTATTTGCAAGGCACAAGCTGATTTCTGATAATTTCGTAGCATCATCAGAAGTAATCAAGTGTTCTATTATTTCACCACGTAATTTTGCGTTCGAGATAAAACCGGCACGAACAATTGCCTTTGAATTACGCTCTACTCGCCTTTTTAAATCATCGGCTAAGACGCGAAAGGAATCGCTTTTGACAAATTGGTAACTCCTACCGGGGCTATTCATAAGGTTGTTGGTTTGTTCCGGCGAAGGCAAAAATTTATCTTTTTTGCCTTGTATTTGACTTGTAAAACCATAAATACGTTCGTAATTCTCCCAAAAATTATGTTCCGAATGTAACTCAAATAATTTGGGGATGTTTTGGCTTTCGTTTTCTATGCCATCAAAATTTCTGATAATATTAGGGTAATTTACGCTTCCTCTCAGTTTATTATCGGAAGCGTTTTTATTTGAATGTGAAATTTTACTAATGAATGATGAGTTCATAATGCGTACATAGTTTTTCCCCGATGTTACCAAAACAGATAAAATAGGGTGTTCATCTCGCAAATGAATTTCCCTAATAGCTAAAACAGTGTTTGACGCATTTCCGTCTGCGGTCTTGTTGTTTTGCGTAAATCTTACCGAAACACTTTTGTCGGGCAAATCAAATATTCCGCGCGAAGATTTGCGAACCGCACCAAATCTTCGCACAAATTCGGTTTGCAATATTTCTTTGTTTGAAACGTCTTGCGTTTCATCAAAAAAACTTAATACTTTATCAAGTTGATTCGCATTATGCATATTGAACGCCGTGTCTAATTCGAGCAAAAGCGATGTTTCGACAAGTTTATTTGTTTGAGATGTGTTGCGTTTCACAGGAAGACTTAATGCTTTTGCAAGTCGATTCGCATTATCCATATTGAACTCCCCCCTTATTCGTCTAAAAGCGATAACTGCGCGTTGCCATTCTTGAATTTCTGCTGTAACGCCAGTGTGTTGCGTTCCCAAAAGACACCACCCGAATAACCCTGTATATCCGCGTCATCATCAGCCATTTCCAAGCGTTTTTGTGCAAGTGCACAATATGTTTCCTCAATCTCTACCCCAAAGTACCGCCGACCAAGTTTTTTTGCGACCACGGCAGTTGTCCCGGAACCGATAAACGGGTCAAAGACTACATCTCCGGGATTGGAACCGGCGAGAATAAGTTTGGCGATTAACTTCTCCGGCTTCTGTGTCGGGTGGTCTGTGTTTTCGGGCATAGACCAGTATGGCACGGATATATCATCCCAAAAATTTGACGGGCAGGTATCACGAAAATTCCCATGCTCTGTTTCTGTCCAATCTTTCGGCTTGCCGTCAACCTTATAAGGGGCTATAACCTTGCGGCGTATTTTCACAGCGTCAATATTGAAGGTAAATATTTTCGGGGACATTGTGGCGAACCAAATATCTTCCATTGAATTTTTCCAGTTGTTTTTTGCCCCCCGCCCTTTTTCGCGTTGCCAAGTTATACGGTTTTGCACGGTAAAATGTTCCTGTAATATCGAGCCTATAATTAGACTGCTTTTCCAATCGCAACAGATATATATAGTCGCTGTTGGTTTAAGCAATGGTTTTACGCCCGCAATCCAAGTTTCGGTAAAGATACGATATTCGTCGTCGCTCATACGCTTGAATACGGTGTTCCCATATGTTTTGCTCAAATTATACGGCGGGTCTACAATAAGTAAATCTATAAATGCTTTCGGCAAGTTGGGCAAAATATCAAGTGTGTCGCCTTTAATTATGCCGCTATTTGTTATATCTATCGCATCAGAAGAAATACACATATTTGAAAAGCGCGCAGTTTCAGAATCGTCTAACGAAATTGTACGGTTTCGCCCCGCTCTCACTTTTTCCAAAAAGCTTCCCCTCCTCTCAAACATACTGATACATCTAACGGTCTACCCATGAACCCTACCGCAGTTCATAATGAGATTAAGTCTACATTTTCTCATTATAACACATCTCGAACCAAATTTCAACCCCCCCCTCTTTAAAAATATTTTTGAATGTGTTTAGTAACAGCACTTTCCGGATAATTGACGGATTCTAAAATTTTTTATGTACAAATACGCTTTTAATCGCATATTAGTACGAAATCCCGGTTATACTACCCCCATGTGGAATTTTAACAACACCTACCAAACCCTCCCCAAACTCTTTTACACCCCGCAAAACCCAACGGCAGTCCCCCGCCCCCAAGCGGTAATCCTAAACAAACCACTCGCGGAATCCTTGAGGCTTGCCGAAAGCGACCTGCAAGCGGAAGTGCTCGGCGGGAATCAACTCCCGGTGGGCGCACAGCCGTTGGCGCAAGCCTACGCGGGCCATCAATTCGGGCATTTCACCATGCTCGGAGACGGGCGCGCGATACTTTTGGGTGAGCATTTTTCCCCATCGGAAAAGCCCTTTATTTCCGACAAAACCGACAAATTTACACGGGGCTTTTCCGTACCTACGGGCGAAAAATACGAAAAGTACGACATACAACTCAAAGGCGCAGGCCCGACCGTCTACTCCCGAAACGGCGATGGCCGCGCCGCACTCGCGCCGATGTTGCGCGAATATATCATCAGCGAGGCGATGCACGCGCTCGAAATCCCCACCACGCGAAGCCTCGCGGTCGTCAGCACAGGCGAGCAGATTATCCGCGAAAAACCCTTACAGGGAGCGGTTTTAACGCGGGTCGCGGCGAGCCACATTAGGGTCGGGACTTTCGAGTTTGCGGCCGCTTTTGGCGAACCGTCGGACGTCCGCAGCTTGGCCGATTACACGATTAACAGGCATTTTCCCGCAATTATCGACACCGAAAATAAGTACATTTTGCTGTTACGCGAGGTGGTTCAAAGGCAGGCGGCGTTGATTGCGAAGTGGCAATCGGCGGGCTTTATTCATGGGGTGATGAACACCGACAACATGTCGATTTGCGGCGAGACAATCGACTACGGCCCGTGCGCTTTCATGGACGTTTACAGCCCCGATACCGTCTTCAGTTCAATCGACAAAAACGGGCGTTACGCCTACGGAAATCAGCCCAAAATCGCCCTCTGGAATTTAGCGCGATTCGCCGAAAGTTTACTCTCGATTTTGCACAAAGAATCACATAAAGCAACCGAAATTGCACAAGCCGAAATCGAAAAATTCGACAGACTTTTCCGCAACGAGCGGCTCAAAAATATGCGCGGAAAATTAGGCATATTCAGCGACAATCCGGAGGAGGAAGACGAATTTTTGATTGATGAGTTACTGCAATTAATGCAAGACACGGCCGCGGATTACACCAACACTTTCCGAGCTTTAACACTCGATTTGCGGCACACAGAATTCCTGCAATGGAACGAAAAATGGCAAAACAGGCTACATCGGCAAGGCAAAACGAGCGGGCAGGTACAAGCCCTGATGAAAAGCCGCAACCCCGCCGTAATCCCGCGCAATCACAGGGTAGAAGCGGCATTGCAAGCCGCCGAGAACGGCGATTTCGCAGTATTGCAAAAGCTGCTACAAATTCTCGCCGCCCCCTACGAGTATAATCAAGAGCAAGAGCAATACGCCCAACCGCCCGACCCGGGCGTGTGCTACAAGACTTATTGCGGGACATGAAAAATGACGGCACAGCCGCCATTTTTGCGTGTGGGTTACGCATACAGGGGTTCTATAGGCGGGTGTAAAATCCACGGACGGACGCGCAATGCGCGCCCCTACATACGGGGGATTGCGATTACCTATTAAGTTCCTGCGTTTGTCGGGGTGGGGGTCTATGTCTGCGCCACTGCAAGAATCGCATGCCCGCCACACAAACCGTTCAATCCCCACTCCCTCGACATGAACCTTTCCCCTTGGCGACTTGTGGGGTATCTATACCTTGAAAGTCTGCACTCATAAAGGGTTCTTCTATACCTACAAAATCTTGGGGACGAGAAAGTTAAGCTTAAACAAGCGCAAAAGCGGGTCGTGCGATTCTTGCAGTGGCGCAGACATAGACCCCCACCCCGACAAACCCAAAAGCCCTACAAAAAAACAACCCCCGCAACCACCAAAGCCACCCCCGGCACCCCCAGCACCAACGCAACAAAGACGGTAAAAAAATTCACAGCCACATAATACCCGAAAAACCCCGCCGCAAGGCTCACCGCCGCAAGGCTCGCCGCGCCCGTCAGCATGGAAAGCACCGCTCGTTTGAGCGGGTTTTTGCATTTCAAAAGGACTTTGATAAAATTAAACAAAATCACAAGTCCAACAACGCCAATAACAATATCCAACATTTTCTAACACCTCTAATATCTATCAAAAAAATCTATCTCCAACCCGACCTCCCGCGCCTGCTTCACCAAGTGCGAAAACCGCGACTGCATCGCCTTTTGCTCGTAAATCAAGGCCTCGATAAGGTCTTCGTTGTCGGTCATATTGAACTGCTGTTCGTACTTCTGCATCTTCGCGCTCAACTCCGCCATCTCCTCGCGCAACTCCTCGTAATCCTCGTTTTCGGGCTTTTTTGAAGTGAAAAATTCTATAAATTTAGTCATATCGTTCTCCCCCAAATAAAATTTGTCAGACAATTGCGGAATCTGCTATTTTGCGGGCGGGCATTGCCCTGCTCCCACAATATGTAGATGAGACACGAGACAAGACCGCCAGATGTAGGGGCGCGCATTGCGCGTCCGTATGTGTTGCAATTGTCTATAAAACTTGTCCTTAAATTATATTGACGAACCCAAAGTTTTATGTTATAATGAAAACATTATTTGAAAAATATAGTGAACAGCTTTGAAAATATTTAAGGAAGGTCTGCCCCCATGCCGCAAAATTTTGCGAAATTATGCGAAAGTGCAGGCGGCATGGCATTGAAATTATGAAACTTTTGCTAATTTACCCCGATTTTTTGGAGGAAGACAAGTATAACAGGAGCAAGCGCGGCAATTACAGCGAGGGCTTGGCTTCGATTTCGGCGGTGTTAAAGCGGGCAGGGCACGAGGTCGCGCTCTACCACCTGCTCTACATGCCCGAAAAAAAGGAATTCCTCGCCAAAATAAAGGAACACAGCGCAGATGCAATCGGCTTTTCGGCGCGGACAACCGCCATGCCTTTCATTAAAGATATGGCGGAGTGGCTTGACGACTCTGAAATCGCAGAAATGTCTGAAATACCGGTAATCATCGGCGGTTATCACGCGATTTTAGTACCCGACGACTGCATACAACTCCGCGGGGTTGACATGGTCGTGTCGGGCGAGGGCGAGTACCCGCTTTTGGAGTACATGAACAGTCTCCGCGACGGGCTTTCCCGCACCGACATCGAAAGCATCAACTTCAAATTAAAAAGCGGCGAAATAATCAAAAACCCCGTCGCTCCGCTGATTGAAAACTTAGACGAATTACCATTCCCCGACTTTGAGCTTTTCGACTTCAAAAACTTAGACCGCTCCCGCAATTTCACGGCAATGGTAATGCTGTCACGCGGCTGCATCTTCTCCTGCACCTATTGCGGCAACTCCCAATTCCGCAACGTCTACCCCAACAAGAAAAATTACTGCCGCTTCAGAAGCCCCGAAAAAGCCATCGAGCTTTTGCAATTGCTCCTCGAAAAATACCCGTTCATCAAATACTTAGAATTTCGCGATGCCATTTTCAACATGTACAAAGACTGGTTTTACGACTTCATGCCGATGTACATTGAGAAAATCAAACTGCCTTTCAACTGCAACCTCCGCTTCGATATTCTCGACGAAAAAATGGTGGCAATGCTCAAAGAAGGCGGCTGTTACATGATTGACATCGGCCTCGAAAACGGCAACGAAGAATTCCGGCAAAAGTACCTACACCGAAGCATGAAAAACGAGCACATGATGCAGGTCGCCGAGTGGTTCAAAAAATATAAAATCACCACATTAACTTATAATATCGTCGGTTTACCGCACGAAACGCTTGCACTTTCATTAGAAACAGTGAAATTAAATGCACGCCTTTCGGTTGACAAAGTCATACCAAATATTTTCTACCCCTACCCCATGACTATCTTAGAAAAAACCGCACGTGAAGCGGGTTTTATAGATTCAACAGTTGACCCGAACGACCCCGTCCAACTCCGCATGCCGCAGTACCCCAAGTACGATATTCTCTACATGGCGTTCAATTTCAACCGCCTCGTAAAAAAATACCGCGCAATCTACGCACTGCCCGCGGAAAAATCAACAGTAGCCGAAAAAAAATTAGACAATAAAATACTTGCGAAAAATTACCCGCGAAAATTTTTATACAAGACCGCGAAATTCAAAGAAGACCTATTCATCAAAGCAAAAAAACTACTGAAAAAACTTTCACCAAAACTGTTTATTTTCCTGAAAAACAAAACCATGAAAGAAGTGAAATAACACATGGAAATACCGAAAATAAAACTCAAAGACACCTTCAAAATCACCACCCTCATCTGCTATTTACTGCGGGAATTAGGGCCATTGACCGAGTATCAAATCACAAAAATTCTCGCCCTTGACGAGTTGGTGAATCACTTTGACTTGACCGAGGCTTTCGGGGTGTTGGAAAGTAAAAGGCTCGCCGAACTCAAATCCCGAAAGGGCGAGCGGTATTACGAGCTTGGCGAAAACGGCAAGACCATAGCGGCGGAAATCGGCTCTGTACCGCTATCCGTGCGAGATAAATCTTTGAATGAGGGCAAAAAAATTTTAGCCGAAATTGAAATCCGCAAAACCATCAGCTGGAAAATCCAAAAGCGCGACGGCCAAGGCTACAACTTCAGCATCAAGCTCCTAAACGAATTCGGCGGCCCCGACCTAATGCAAATAAATCTATACGCGCCGTCCGAAGAAAGCGCGCTCGACATACAAAAAAGATTCTTAGAACGCCCACTCGACATAATTATGAAGACTATGACGATGTTTACGACAGATATGCTCAAACTATAATCAATGCAGAAATAATAATGCAGAATGCAGAAATAGCTAAAATTACAACGCTTGTTTCCGTTGGAACACAACCTTAAAATTAAATTATTTCTGCATTTTGCATTTTGCATTCTGCATTAAACGGGAGGTCTTATGTTTCTAATTCGCTGGCTTTGGAAAAATATGCAGGGGTACCGCACAACTTATGTGGTGGCGTGCGTTTTTGCGGTTGTCAACCAGTGCTTGTTTTTGGCGCACCCATACATACGGCAACAAATTATTGACAACTTTATCGACAACGAAAACGCCGCACAAAACCTATCCGACAACAGAAATTATCTACTGATACTGCTCGCGGCAATGGTAGGATTCACCCTGCTTCGCACCGTGCTGTTTTACACAGGCACGCTGCTGTTTGAACACTCGTCGCAAGGGCTGCTCTACAAAGTCCGCGCATATTTATTTGACAATATGCAGGCGCAGGACGCATCCTTCGGCAACCATTACCGCACAGGCGACATCATGACCCGCTTATCGGGCGACCTCGAAATGGTGCGCCACTCAACCGCGTGGGTAATCAAGCAAATGATTGAAAACTGCACGCTGATTATCGCCGTCACGATTTACTTTTTCATACTCGACCCGCTTATGGCGGCCTGCCTGTTTATGATGACGCCGATTATTTTCTTCATCTCGCTACTGTTCGGCAAGAAAATCCGCCCGCTCTACATAAACCTGCGCGAACGCCTTTCGCAACTCAACACAAGCGCGGAAGAAAGCATATCAGGCAACCGCGTAATCAAAGCGTTCACCCGCGAGAATTATGAGATACAGCGGTTCGACGACAAGAACCGCGAGTACAAAGAAGCCAACGAAAACACCGCACTCATGTGGATGAAATTTTTCCCGTTCCTTGAAAGTTCGGCAGGATTTCTAATGGTGATACAACTGCTCTGCGGCGGGCTTTTCGTGATTAACGGCAGGCTTACACTCGGGGAATTTGCGGCGTTCATGTCGCTCATATGGGCGTTCGTTTTTCCGGTTCGTATGCTCGGAAATATCATCAACGACCTGCAACGATTCACCGCGTCGTCCGCAAAAATAATCGAGATGTACTACGGCAGAGCGAAAATCGTCAACAGAAGCGATGCGGTAAGCCTCAAAGAACGCGTCAAAGGCGAGATTGAATTCAAAAACGTCAGTTTCAAGTACGATTCTGATAACGCGCTCACAGATATAAGTTTCAAGATTGAGCCGGGCCAAACTGTGGCACTAATGGGCGAGACAGGCTCGGGCAAAACCACAATTGCCGACCTGATTGCGCGGATTCACGATGTCACAAGCGGCGAGATTCTAATCGACGGTGTGAATATACGAATGATGAAACTCGAAGAACTCCGCGGCAGTATCGGCATGGCAACCCAGACAGTCCTGCTCTATTCGGACACAGTCGAGGGCAACATAGCATTCGGCGACATTGCAAT
>WRMK01000092.1 GCA_009777155.1 Oscillospiraceae bacterium | reverse complement strand
CGCATAGGGTTTGTGCTACGTGATAACGGTTCGGCTCGAGAAGGTTAAGCTTTATCAAGCGTAGAACGCGGGCGTGCGGCTACTTTGCGGCGGCGCAGACATAGACCCCTACTACCCCCCTCTGCCCCCCACAAAGTCCATGAAACATATGTAGGGGCGCGCATTGCGCGTCCGCAAAACAGTAAAGTCACGCAATCGTCTAAGAGAAATTAAAAAAAGGAGATATAAAGTTTGAAAGACCCGGCACTAATCGGGGAAAACGAAACTTTCAAACGCACTTTTGTGCAGGAAGGACAAGGGAGAAAATATGAAAACCAAGTACATTTTTGTCACGGGCGGGGTAGTTTCGGGGATTGGCAAGGGTTTGACGACCGCCTCTCTCGGCAGACTGCTGAAAAATCGGGGCTACAGGGTAACTATTCAGAAGTTCGACCCGTACATCAACGTAGACCCCGGAATGATGAGCCCGTATCAGCACGGCGAGGTCTTTATCACCAACGACGGCGCGGAGACCGACCTCGACTTAGGGCATTACGAGCGGTTCATTGACGAAAATTTGTCAATCAACAACAGCATTACCACCGGAAAAATCTACTGGTCGGTCTTGAACAAGGAGCGGCGCGGGGATTACGACGGCGGCACGGTGCAGGTAATCCCTCACATTACCGACGAAATCAAGGAGCGGATATACCGCGTGGCAAGCCGCCCGGACGGCGAAGTTGACGTAGTAATCGCCGAAATCGGCGGCACAGTCGGCGACATTGAAGCTACTCACTTTTTTGAGGCGATACGGCAGGTCGTCTCGGACAAAGGCAGGGAAAACGTGCTGTATATCCACGTGACACTTGTGCCGTTCGTCTGCGGGAGCGATGAGTTGAAGACAAAGCCGACACAGCAAAGCGTGAAGACCCTGCTGTCGCTCGGGATTCAGCCGAATATTTTAATCTGCCGCAGTGAACGCCCGATTCCGCCCGAGATGAAAGAGAAAATTGCAAGTTTCTGCAACGTCCGCAAAGAGGACGTAATCCAAAATCTCACCGCCTCATCGCTCTATGCCGTCCCGCTCATGCTCGAGGACGAGGGCATCACCAACGCCGTCTGCCACCACCTCAACATGGACAACCCCGAGCCGGATTTGGACGAGTGGCGCAATATGGTGAAAAGGCACGAGAACACCACAAAGACGGTCACAGTCGGGCTTGTCGGGAAATACTGCGCCTTGCCGGACGCCTATTTGTCGGTCATGGAGGCACTGCGGCATGCGGGCTTCGCCAATGACGCCACGCTTGATATAAAGCTGATTAACGCTGAGGAAATCACCCGCGAGACGGTCGGCGAGATTCTGAAAGAGTGTCAAGCGATAATAGTCCCGGGCGGCTTCGGTGAGCGCGGAATTGACGGCATGCTCGAAACTGCGCGGTATGCGCGGGAAAATAAAATCCCGTTTCTGGGCCTAAGTCTCGGCATGAACATTGCGGCGATTGAGTTCGCGCGGAATGTTTTGGGTATACAAAACGCAAATTCGGTCGAGTACGGCGACGAAAACAGCGAGAAGATTATCGACATTAACCCCGACCAAAAGGACACCGAAAAGGAAACGCCCATGCGGCTCGGCCTCTGCCCCTGCAAACTCGAGGAGGGCACAATCTCGCATGCGGCATACGGCGACCCGCTAATCTACGAACGCCATCGCCACCGCTACGAGTTCAACAATCTTTACAGGAGCCGTTTCGCCGAAAAGGGCTGCATAATCGCGGGGGTCTCGCCCGATGATAAGTTGGTGGAAATTATCGAGCTGTCCCGCGACCTGCACCCGTGGTACGTCGGCGCGCAGTTCCACCCGGAGTTTATTTCAAGACCTAATCGGCCTCATTTGCTTTTGGTGGATTTTATTAAGGCGGTGGACGGATAATTGATAATTGACAATGGACAATGGACAATTGTGGTGTCGCGCCGCGACGATTTCCGACTGAAAAATTTACAACTCCACAAAGTCTTTCACACCGACTAATCAACAACATTGAAAAAATCCAAACAACCTAAAACCCCGCAAACCTTTCACTGAGATGTACGCAATACGAAAAGCCGCCAGTCTCTTTCGGCACAGCACGACCTTGTCGGCGGGTTTTCGTGTTAAGCTGTCGTCTCGTATCGTGCCCGCCGCATGGCGCGGGTTTCTTTGGTTCGTTTCTTTGCCCGGGCAAAGAAATGAACGTCCCCCGTTAAGCGAAGCGTAGCTTCGCCAAAAACCCCCACAACCGAGGAACCAAAATGAAACTATTAGTAATCGACGGCAACAGCATTGCCAACCGCGCATTTTACGGCATCCGCCCGCTTTCCAACAAGGCAGGCGTGCCGACCCATGCCACGACCGGATTCCTGAATATTTACCTGAAACTGCTCAAGCAATTCAGCCCCCAAGCGGTTGCGGTTGCTTTTGACGTTCGCAAGCCGACTTTCAGGGCAGAATTATACACAGAGTATAAAGCCAATCGAAAGGGCATGCCCGACGACTTGGCGGCGCAGATGCCTTATATAAAGCAGATTATGACTGCGCTCGGCGTAAAAGTCATCGAGTGCGAGGGGTACGAGGCTGATGATATTTTGGGGACGTTGTCAAGCGCGGTCAGCGCGGGCGGCGACGAGTGCGTGTTGGCAACGGGCGACCGCGACGCCTTTCAGCTCGTCAACGAAAAAGTCAGCGTGAACCTCGCGAAGACAAATGATGATACCGTGTTCACCCCCGAATTAATCCGCGAGACTTATGGGATTGAACCCGCGCAGATGATTGACGTCAAGGCACTTATGGGCGATTCGAGCGATAATATCCCCGGCGTGAAGGGCATTGGCGAGAAGACGGCGTATGATTTAATCAAGCGATTCGGCAGCATTGACAATATTTATCAACTGCTTGACAACTCGGCAGACATGGATATTACAGCGAGTATAAAAAAGAAACTCACGGACGGCAAAGCCGACTGTTATTTGAGCCGCCAACTCGGCACAATCGCGCTCAACGCGCCCGTTCCCGCGAACATAGCCGACTATGTCTTACAAGGCAGGAGCGACGCCGAACTTGCGCGAATTTTCACCGAGCTTGAAATGTTCAGTTTCATGAAAAAGTTTAGTGTGGACGAAGCCGCAATTGCAGGCATGAGCCGGGTCGCAAGCGACATTACGAGTGACAAAAAAATCGAAATCCCGCAGTACCCACTCGCGACCCACGAGAGCGACAGGGCCTTTTTGAGCGGCGATGAACCCAAAAGAACCCGCGACCTCAAAGCCCTGTGGAATTATGCAGTGGACAACGGCTTTGAGCTGAAAAATGTGGTGTTTGATGATGTGTTGGCGGCGTATCTGCTTGGACTGAGCCCCGATGAACACAGCTATGAAGTGCTTTTTGAGCAGATAACAACTCAGGAAATGATGAGCGTGCTGACCGAGGTTGAAATCCCGTTGGTGCGGGTGTTAGTCGGCATGGAGCGCGAGGGAATCGAGCTTGATGTTGCGGGAATCAAGGCGTTCGGCGTGTCATTGGAGAGCGATATTGACAGAATCGGCAGTGAAATTTACGACCATGCCGGCGTAGTTTTCAATATTTCGTCCCCGAAACAGCTCGGCGAAATACTTTTCAACAGGCTAATGCTTCCGTGCGGCAAAAAGACCAAAACCGGCTACTCCACCAACGCCGATGTGTTGGAAGATTTGATGGATAAACACCCGATAATCCCGCTGATAATCGAGTATCGCGCACTTACCAAACTCAACTCGACCTACGTTGCGGGCCTGTTGAAACTTGTCGGCGAGGACAGCCGAATCCGCACGACTTTTATGCAGACAATTGCGCGCACAGGGCGGATTTCGTCGGTTGAGCCGAACATTCAAAACATACCCGTGCGAACTCCGCGGGGGCGGCAGATGCGCCGATTTTTCAGGGCTAAGAGCGGTTCTATGCTTGTTGACGCCGATTATTCCCAGATTGAACTGCGGGTTTTGGCGCATATTTCGGGCGACGAGATTATGAAAAAGGCATTCGAGGACGGCGAGGACATTCATAATATCACTGCGTCGCAGGTCTTCAATCAGCCGCCCGAGTGGGTTACAGAGGACTTGCGGACGGCGGCAAAGGCTGTAAACTTCGGCATTGTATACGGCATCGGCGCCTTCTCGCTCGCAAAGGACATCGGGGTTGACAGGGCGACCGCGGACAGATATATCAAGAGCTACTTGGCGAAGTACAAGGGCGTGAAAACCTACATGGACGAGGTGATTGAGACCGCCAAAAAAACCGGCAGTGTCGCGACTTTTTTCGGGCGCAAGCGGCAGATTCCGGAGGTGCGTTCGAGCAACAAAATGCTCCAAGCGGCGGGCAATCGCATTGCCATGAACACGCCGATACAAGGCACGGCGGCCGATATAATCAAGATTGCGATGATTCGGGTTTACGAGAAAATTAGGGAGCGGGGCTTAAAATCGCGGCTGATTTTGCAGGTTCACGATGAGTTGCTCGTCGAGGCGCCAATGGGCGAAATGCTTGAAGTCGAGCGGCTTCTTAAAGAGGAGATGGAGGCGGCGGCGGCGTTGTCGGTGAGGTTGAAGGTTGGGGTTAAGAGCGGGAAGACTTGGTTTGATGCTCATTAAATTTTTCTGTTGCGTAACGCGCCGCCGTCCCCAATCGCGAAACGCGCCGGCATTCCCAACCGCCTTACAAGCTTCGCACCCAAACGCAGGCGAGGTCGGCGGGAACTAACTCCCACGAGAGCGGCTTCACGCCGCTTTCGAGACTTACGAACTTGCGAAAATGCAGTGCGAGTTTCACAGTTTGTGCGTGCGCGGGTGCGAAACTTGTGCGGCTTTTGGGAACGCCGCCGCGCCGTACTATCAGCGGGTTTTGCCGCTTTTGAGACTTACGAACTTGCGAAAATGCAGTGCGGATTTCACAGTTTGAGCGTGCGCGGGTGCGAAACTTGTGCGGCTTTTGGGAACGCCGCCGCGCCGCACTATCAGCGGACTTACGCCACCTTACGAGGACATCTTGAACTTGGAAATATCTCTACAGAATCGGGGAAAATGAAACTTTTCAATAACTCATTTGTTAGATGGACGAGAGAGAAAATATGAGAAATTTACTAAGTGTGGAAATTATTCACAAGCTCGAACAGGAATGTTTCGACGAGCCTTGGAGCTTGGAAATGGTGCGGGCGCAGTTGAATTCCAAAAATTCTGCGACCGTCATAAAGACCGCAAACGGCGTTCCAGTCGGCTTTGCGACGGGTGCGAGGCTTGACGGTGACGCTGAATTGTACAGGATTGCGGTCTTGCCGAAGTTTCGGGGGCAGGGGTTGGCGCGTGAGATTTTGGCGCAATTTTTGAGTAGGTGCGGGGGCGATGTTTTTTTGGAGGTACGTGCCAAAAACACAGCGGCAATCGGGCTTTACGAGGGCGCGGGGTTTGTACAAATCGGGTGCAGGAAAGGTTATTACGGCGATGATGACGCGGTGGTGTATAAATTTTCACGACCGTAGGGGCGCGCAGTGCGCGCCCGCAAGTCTGCAATGACGTAGGGGCGATTTCCAATTGCCCGTGGGTTCGCAATGCCGTAGGGACGGGCTTCCACGCCCGACCGCCCGGGTTCGCAATCGGCTAAAATCTGCAAGACTGTAGGGGCGATTTCCAATTGCCCGTGGGTTCGCAATGCCGTAGGGTCGGGCTTCCACGCCCGACCGCGGGATTTCGCAATCGGTTAAAATCTACACGACTGTAGGGGCGCGCAGTGCGCGCCCGTGAGTCCGCAATGCCGTAGGGTCGGGCTTCCACGCCCGACCGCGGGATTTCGCAATCGGCAAAAATCTACACGCCTGTAGGGGCGCGCAGTGCGCGCCCGTGGGTTCGCAATCGGCAAAAATCCACACGAATGTAGGGGCGAATTGCCACGGCGCGCCCGACCGCAAAATTCCGCAGTCGTTAAAATATTCACATTCACAGGAGATACAATGAGCGAGATAAAAAAAACAGCCGCAATCCACGACATGTCGGGGTTTGGGCGGTGTTCGCTGACGGTAATCATTCCGGTGCTGTCGGCAATGAGCGTGCAGGTCTGCCCGGTGCCGACGGCGGTGCTGGCGACCCACACAGGCGGCTTCGGCGCGGTGACAATGCAGGATTTAACAGGGTTCATGCCGCGTTGCCTTGAGAAATACCGTTCGCTCGAAATCGGCTTCGATGCGGTTTACAGCGGCTTTTTGGCGACCGAGGCGCAAATCGACCACTGCCTTGATTTTTTCAGGTGCTACAGCGATTCGCTGAAAGTCGTAGACCCCGTAATGGGCGACCACGGCAGGGTTTACAGTACCTATACGCCCGAAATGTGCAAGCGAATGGGCGAACTTGCGCGGGCGGCAGATGTAATCACGCCGAACCTGACCGAGGCGGCGATACTGCTCGGCGAGGATTACGCGGCCGAACTCCCGCTCGATACGGCGCGAGATTGGATTACACGCTTGTTAAAATTTGTCGAAAACGTGGTGATTACCGGTGTAAAATTAGAGGAAGACGGCGAAATCATCTGCCTGTGCGCGAATAACGGCGGAATTTGGCGCATTGACTGCGATTACGTCCCGCAAAATTACCCCGGCACAGGCGATATTTTCGCGGCAGTGCTGACCGGGGGGCTGCTGAAAGGCGACACCTTGCAAAAGGCGGCAAGCAGGGCGGCGGGGTTCACCGAAGCGGCAGTCAAAGCGACTTTCGAGCGTGGCACTCCCGCCCGAAACGGCGTGATTTTCGAGGAAAAACTGCACCTGCTGACTTCCGATTCTGTTATCCGAAAAACAACGTTTATCGGATAACAGAGATTGCGCTGTTGTGACAGCGCAAACGCGGTCGCAAGCGCGTCATCCCCAATATCCATCAAAGATGGATATTGGATAACAATATATTTTTGCGATTATACACAAATTTGACGGGGCAACCTCTGAAAACCCCTGCCGCTCCATCGCGGCAGAGCTTTATCCGTCATTTTGCACAAAAACACTCGTTGATACACAAAGTATTGCCTGCGTTTTTTGTGCAAAAGCACGAAAAAATCTGCACCACGCTGAAACGACAGCGGTTTTCAGAGGTTGCCCTTGCAATTTCAAACAATTTATGGTAAAATGGAGGTTGGGGATATAAAACCGCCTGTAGAATTGAACACGCTGAACATCGTCCTTGTCGAGCCGCAGATTCCGCAGAATACCGGCAATGTCGCGCGAACATGCGCCGTTACAGGCGCGAGGCTTCATTTAGTCGGGCCGCTCGGTTTCGGAATCGACGACAAAAAGCTCAAACGCGCCGGCTTGGATTACTGGCACTTGCTTGACATTACTTTCTATGAAAACTTGCAGGATTTTCTGCAAAAAGCTGACGGAAAGTTGTTTTTCTTTGAAACACGTTCGCCCGCCGTCTACTCCGATGTGACCTACCCCGACAACGCCTACATTATTTTCGGCAGGGAGGACAAGGGTTTGCCCGAAAATCTTTTGACCGAAAACGCCGATTCCTGCGTGCGGATTCCCATGATTGCAATAGGCGAGGCGCGAAGCCTGAACCTCTCAAACAGCGTGGCAGTCGGGGCTTTTGAGGTTTTGCGGCAGTGTGGATTTCCGCGGTTACGTAATTCGCAGAAACATTGTTTGTAGGGGCGCGCATTGCGCGTCCGAACCCCACAGAAACGCGGAATCCCACGGGCGAACGCAGTTCGCCCCTACGTTGAAAGAATACACAAACAACAGTAAAATTCGCGAACCACCGAAAGACTGCGGACGCGCACTGCGCGCCCCTACATGAAAATTTCCCGCGCCCACAAATCAACAGCACCGAAAAAGTCAACCCAAGCCAAAGGTTCAAGGGTTAAAATAATCAAGAAAGGCGTGTCCCGCGCCGCAATCTCATTGAGAATTATGCGAGTGTGGGCGGCGCGGTATTGAAAATGAGTGGAAAAGTGAAACTTATCACCGACAGCGGGTGCGATATCCCCGAAACGTGGGAAAACCGCTACAAGATTGACATTATGCCCTTCAGCGTTATGGTGGACGACAGGGAGTATTGGGAGCGAACCGAGGTCAAGCCGCAGGATTTCTACAAAATCGCCGAGGAAGCCGCCGGTATCCCCAAAACCAACCAGATTATTCCCGTGCGCTTTGAGGAAAAATTCCTTGAATGTTACGAGGAAGGCTACGACGATGTCATTGTCGTGCTGATTAATTCGAGCGGCTCAAAGACTTACGAGAACGCCGTTCAGGTCAAGGCCGCCCTCGTCGAGGCGGGGCGAATCGGCGACATGCAAATCCACCTTGTGGACAGCAAAAGTTACTCGGTCGGTTACGGCTTTCCCGTGGTCGAGGCGGCAAAGAAAATCAAGGCGGGAGACAGCGTCCGAAGCATTATAGCCTACCTTGACGACTGGTTCGGCAGTGTCGAGATAATTCTGCTGGCGTTCGACTTGAAATTTCTGCGGAAATCGGGGCGATGCTCGGCTGTGGCGGGGTTTGTGGGCGAGCTGATGGGGATAAAGCCGGTGATTACCATAATCGACGGCGAAACAATGGTGGTTAAGAAGGCACGCGGCGACAAAAACGTCATCGACGAGGCCGTAAAGCTCCTGAAACAGCGCAGAATCCCCGAAACGCCGTGGATGCTGCTCCGTTCAACTTACGCCAAAATGGAGGACTACGCAAAGCAGGAACTCACCAAGATTACCGGCAAATCCTGCGCCATGGTGAGCTATGCGGGGGCGGCCGTGGCGTCAAACGGCGGCACAAGAATTTTGGGGTTGGCTTATAAAGGTAAAAAAAGACGATAAATATACACAAAAACACTTGAAATTTTCTAAATAATATGTTACAATGGTAGTAATTAAAAATTTTTAAGCAAAGGAACGATTGAAAATGGGCAAATTAACTAAAAAAAGCGTAAACGATTTTAATGCGAAAGGGAGAAAAATCTTAGTGCGGTGCGACTTCAACGTGCCGATTAAGGACGGCGCGATTACCAACGACAAGCGGATTGTCGCCGCGCTCCCGACTATAAAAAAGCTTGTCGAGGGTGGCGCGAGGGTAATCCTCTGTTCTCACCTTGGCAAGCCTAAGAACGGCGCGGAAGATAAATTCTCGCTCGCGCCGGTCGCAAAACGGCTCGGTGAGTTGCTCGAGGGCGTAAGCGTAACTTTCGCCAAGGACGACAACGTCACGGGCGACACTGCAAAAAATATTATCGCCGCAATGCAAGACGGCGAGGTGGTTCTGCTCGAGAATACACGGTTCAGAGCCGAAGAAACTAAGAATGGCGAGGCGTTCAGCCGTGAATTAGCCGAGCTTGCGGACGATTACGTCAATGACGCGTTCGGAAGTGCCCACCGCGCCCACTGCTCAACCGTGGGTGTAACGCAGTTTATCAAGGGCCAAACAGCCGTCGGCTACCTCATGG
>WRMK01000091.1 GCA_009777155.1 Oscillospiraceae bacterium | reverse complement strand
GATTAGGGCAAATAATCATAATGTTATCGGCATTATTATTAAGTGATATGGAGAAGTATTCAATATGGTGGGCGTGTATTATAGAGGCATCGTAATTTCACTTTTTGGTATATATCTCATCTGTAAAATATTCTTGTGATTTGGGTATTTTTGCTCATTAAAAGCTTGATTAATGAGCATAACGAGATATTCGCCTTGTTCGATAATCAACTTTATTTTTTTGCTCTCGCCCCTCTTTAATCGAAATTTCATGTTTGTATAAAAAACATCTTGCAATGATACAGGTATATTTATTCCATAATTCAAAACAGACCAATCGACTTCTTTTTTATATATGTACGATTCTATCATTATGCTCACTCCCGAAAATAATTCTTCGCACTTAGGCACTGCGATTTAACAAACCTTTCCGTAAGATGTATCGGATAAAGATGATTCGGGTAACAAAATAACGATTTCACGAGTTAAGGCTTCGGGGGACATCTTTTTGTCAATGCGCCGACAAATGCCCGCTCTGACTTATCCTGCGTTCCTACGTTCGATAAGTTCACGTTCACGCTCTATTTCACGTTTCAATTCGTCCTCCGTCGGCAAGAACGATATATATTAAGTTCCTGCTCTAATTCAAGTTCGTGATAATCCCGATTTTCTTTCAAATCAAGAAACTCAAGTATATACGGGTCTTTCGGCAGATGCGATGGGTCTTTTGCGGTTCTGTGGTGTATATTTCTTTTTTAACACTTTCTTTTCCGCTTTCTTGTGTAGCGAGCAATCGTTCATAATAAAACGAGTTGATTTGCCGTTCAAGCTGACGCACAGTCCGGTTGCAAGTGGTGCTCTCTTCGGCGTAATAATTACGTCTTTCTGCGTTTTCAATACGTATTAAAACTCTGTAATGAGTCCCGAATTGGAAACAACGTATAAAACTTACGCATCTTCCGTAATGTGGATTCATCAAAGCCTTTGCCGAACTCGTCTGTAAGCTGTTCTGACAGATATTTTATCAGCCCTTTTCCGTATTCGGCATGGTCACCAATGGATTCAGATATTTCCTTGCCGATTTCCCAATACACCCCAACCATCGCTGAATTTATTACCGTATAGGCATTGTTTCTTGCAATCAGAATCGTATCACGTGTTGCACTTAATTATCTCCAACTCGTTGTTCAGCGTGTATTCTCCTTGCTTAAAAACTCAAACTTTGCTAACCTTTGCAGGCAACGGTATTTTGCCCTTTGTACAAACCGATATAAGCCGACTAAGTACCCATTACACCCCATTATACCATATCTTAAACATAAAATCAAGCCCTTTTCGAGAAATTTTGGTGATTTTGTCAAATTAAAGAATCAAATCATTCTCGGCTGTATGATTACTGCTTTTTATGGCAATCTTTAGAAGTTACAGCAAGGAGTATGAGGCTTTATCGCCTATGGGCTGAAAAATATTTTCAAACGCCCTTGACAACGGTCGATAATCGGTTTATACACATTTTCAATGATATGCCATTCGCTTTTATCTACATAGTGGTTTCGTTTGTCTTTATAATGCTTTGTCGTTTTGAAATTAACTACGTCGCCGCAATATTCCTGCCGTTGTAAAATGCGCGAAACGATGTGTATACTCCATGCGTAAGGGCAGATTGCAACGGACTTTTGCCACTTGCTGTTACCTTTCATTCACGGTCTAACCGGCGACCAGGCAAAGGCCCGCATTGAGCGGGAAATCCGACTTGCTCCGCCTAAGTGCGAGAGCATTGTGGTGATTCACGGTTGCAATAACGGCACGGTTCTGCGGGACACAGTACGCTCGCGGGTTCGCTCCGCGCGCATACTTGAAATCCACCCGTGCTTCATGAACGACGGACAGACTACAATTTATTTGAAGAAAAACAAATAAAATTCAACAAATTAAGAACCTGCTGAAAAGAGCAGGTTCTTAAATTCATCTCAGCTCCTAATCGGAGAAGTTGTTTCTAAAATATTTCTGAACATGACACACAGTTGTCATGTTCATTGTGTTATTATGAATAAAAAAGGAGTTAAAAACATGGAAAAGTTACAAAAAGCAAGCGAGATTATCAAGGCAAGAACGGCATCAGGCGAGTACAAGAACCAATACTGCGTTCTCGCGCAGGAGGATTTAGACGGGCGTTTGACCGCCGCCGTCATCACGCCGTCAAAGGCGGACGGCATCCGACAACTCACGTTCTGCTCCGGGTTTGAGAGCAATTGGGCAAAACGCGCAAGGCGCGATAACCGCGCCGCTGTTTGCTTTGATTCGGAAACTTACAGCATAACTTTGAGGGGGAAACTTGAGGTTTTGACCGATGATTCAAGCAAGCGCGAAAACTGGTACAACGGCTTAGAGAACCACTTTTCCGGCGCAGACGACCCGAATTATTGCGTGTTGAAATTCACCACGGAGAAGTATAATTTATTCGTCGATTGGGAAGAAACGCAAGGGGAGTTTGCATAACGACGGACAAATCGCTACTTATATGAACAATAACAAATGATTTCAAACAAATTAAAAAGCCCACTCACCAAGAGCAGGCTTTTTAATTATCCCCAGCTTCTAATCGGATTTGAACCGATGACCTCGTCCTTACCAAGGACGCGCTCTGCCGACTGAGCTATAGAAGCGCATAAAATTCAGGGCAAGGCACACCGCCCACACCGCCCACACCGTGAAAAACCTCAATAAAAGTCAAACGCAAAGCTAATTATAACATAAACCTCGGCTTATGTCAATACTTTTTTATAAATTTTTTACAAAAATGGAAAAAAATGCTTGACAAACACTTTTTAATATATTATACTATTATAATGTCACAATGGATAAATATGCGCTTTTTGTACAAAAAGCGGTAATGGGAGTGGTAAAGCCTATGGTAAATGTCAAGCCGGTACAGCTGGGCAGAGTCGAAAGGCAGAGCTTTTCAAAAATTGAGGAAATTCTTGAAATGCCGAACCTTATTGAAATTCAGAAGAATTCATACAGATGGTTCGTTGAGCAGGGTATAAAAGAGGTATTCAACGACGTTTCGCAGATAACCGACGCGAACGGTAAGTTTATCCTAACCTTTATAGACCACCGCTTGGACGATACTCCTAAGTACACAATCAGCCAGTGCAAGGAGCGCGATGTAACCTACGCCGCACCGCTGAAAGTCCGTGCCCACCTCAAAAACGAGGTCACGGGCGAGGTCGTCGAAAGCGAAATCTTCCTCGGGGACTTCCCGCTGATGACCGACAACGGTACCTTTATAATAAACGGAGCGGAACGTGTAATCGTTTCGCAACTTGTGCGTTCACCGGGCGTTTATTACGGCTTCGACTACGACAAAACAGGCAAAAAGCTTTTCAAAACCACCGTAATCCCGAACCGCGGCGCGTGGTTGGAATACGAGATGGATTCAAACGATATTTTCTACGTCAGAATAGATAAAAACCGCAAAATCCCCGCAACCACCCTTGTCCGCGCCCTCGGAAAAGGCACAGACGAGGACATCTACGACCTTTTCGGTGAGGACGAGCGTATTCGCCAAACCATCACCCAAAAAGACGTAACCAAAAACCAAGAGGAAGCCCTGCTTGAGGTCTACAAGAAACTTCGCCCGGGCGAACCCCCGACAGTCGAATCGGCGCAAAGCCACATCAACTCGCTGTTCTTCGATGCCAAACGCTACGACCTATCCCGTTTCGGCAGGTACAAGTACAACAAAAAGCTCGGTATCTCGGGGAGAGTAGTCGGGCATAAGTCGGCGAATCCTGTTGTAAACCCGCTCACAGGCGAGCTTTTGTTGGAGGCGGGCCAATACATCAAGCAAGAGAAAGCCGTGGAAATCGAGCAAGCGGGCGTTATGGAGATGCTCCTTTTAATAGAAGACAGGGAAGTCAAGGTCGTCGGAAACGGCATGGTAGACATCAGGCCTTATCTGCCCGAAGGCATAGACCCGCTCAAATGCGGCATTAACGAAAAAGTCTCCTTCCCGATTTTGCGCGAAATCCTTGAAACTTGCGAGACCGACGAAGAAATCGAAGAAGCCGTCAAATCCAAAGCGGACAAGTTAATCCCAAAGCACGTAACCTTAGACGACATCTACGCCTCGGTCAGCTACTTCATCAATCTTTGCGAAGACGTCGGCGATATTGACGACATAGACCACCTTGGCAACCGCCGCATACGCTCGGTTGGCGAGCTGCTCCAAAACCAGTTCAGAATCGGCTTTGCCCGCATGGAGCGGGTAATCCGCGAACGCATGGGCCTGCAAGCACAGGACATGGAAAAAGTGTCCCCCAACTCACTCATAAATATCCGTCCCGTTGTGGCGGCAATCAAAGAATTTTTCGGTTCGTCACCCTTATCGCAGTTCATGGACCAGAATAATCCATTGGCAGAGCTTACTCACAAGCGCAGACTCTCCGCGCTCGGCCCGGGCGGTCTCTCAAGGGAACGCGCAGGGTTTGAAGTGCGTGACGTACACTACTCCCACTACGGCAGAATGTGCCCGATTGAGACCCCGGAAGGCCCGAACATCGGCTTGATTTCCTACTTGGCGTCTTTTGCACGCATAAACGAATACGGCTTCATCGAAGCCCCGTATCGAAAGGTGTCGAAAGGCTCCGGCAAGGTGCTTGACGAGGTGGTTTACATGACCGCCGACGTCGAGGACATCTACACAATTGCACAAGCCAACGAACCGCTCGACTCGGAGGGGCGGCTCCGCCCCCGCGTTACCGGCCGCTACAAGGACCAGATTATAGAAGTTGCCCGCGAAACGGTTGAGTACATGGATATTTCCCCGAAAATGGTTGTCTCGGTGGCGACTTCCATGATACCTTTCCTCGAAAACGACGACGCAAACCGCGCACTGATGGGCGCGAACATGCAGCGGCAAGCAGTACCCCTCATGCTCACCGAAAGCCCCATAGTCGGCACAGGCATGGAGTACAAGGCGGCAGTCGATTCGGGCGTAGTCGTAATCGCAGAGCAGGACGGCGAAGTAACAAAAGTCACCGCAGACGAAGTAATTATAACAGATTCACACGAACAGGAACATTCTTATAAGATGGTGAAGTTCCGCCGCAGTAACCAAGGGACTTGCATCAACCAAAAGCCTATTATAGAAAAAGGTACACAGGTCAAAAAAGGCGACATCATAGCCGACGGCCCCGCAACCTCACAAGGCGAAATTTCCCTCGGCAAAAACGTCCTAATCGGCTTCATGACCTGGGAGGGCTACAACTACGAGGACGCCGTGCTAATCAGCGAACGCCTCGTCTACAACGACGTTTTCACCTCAATTCATATTGAGGAATACGAGCTTGAATGTCGCGATACAAAGCTCGGCCCCGAAGAAATAACCCGCGACATTCCGAACCTTTCCGAAGAAGCCCTCAAAGACCTTGACGAGCGCGGAATCATCAGAATAGGCGCGGAAGTCCGCTCCGGCGACATCATGGTAGGCAAGGTTACTCCAAAAGGCGAGACCGAGCTTACCGCCGAAGAACGGCTTTTAAGGGCCATTTTCGGCGAAAAAGCCCGCGAAGTCCGCGACAACTCCCTCAAAGTCCCTCATGGCGAAAGCGGAATCGTGGTAGACGTAAAAGTCTTCACCCGCGAAAACTGCGAGGAGCTATCGCCCGGCGTTAACATGGTTGTGCGTTGTTACGTTGCACAAAAGCGCAAAATTTCAGTAGGGGACAAAATGGCGGGGCGGCACGGCAACAAAGGCGTTGTCTCGAGAATACTCCCCGTTGAAGACATGCCGTTCTTGCCGGACGGAACGCCGCTCGACATAGTCTTAAACCCGCTCGGCGTACCCTCGCGTATGAACATCGGGCAGGTGCTTGAAGTGCATTTGGGATACGCGGCACGCGCACTCGGCTGGAACATCATGTCGCCCGTATTCGACGGTGTTCACGAGAGCGATATACAAGAAATGCTCGAAAAAGCACAGCTAAGTCCGGATGCAAAAACAGAGTTATACGATGGCAGAACAGGCGATAAATTCGACAACCCCGTAACCGTGGGCTACATGTATTACCTGAAACTGCACCATCTTGTTGACGATAAAATCCACGCCCGCTCAACCGGCCCGTACTCGCTCGTAACCCAGCAACCGCTCGGCGGTAAGGCGCAGTTCGGCGGCCAGCGTTTCGGCGAAATGGAAGTGTGGGCACTTGAGGCTTACGGCGCGGCGCATACTTTGCAGGAAATTCTCACCGTCAAGTCCGACGACGTTGTGGGTCGTGTCAAGACCTACGAAGCGGTCGTAAAAGGCGACAGCGTACCGAAAGCCGGTGTCCCCGAAAGTTTCAAGGTTCTGATTAAAGAGCTGCAATCGCTCGGCTTGAACGTCAAAGTCCTCAATGAAGAAAACGAGGAAATCGACCTCAAACAGACCTTTGATGAAGACGACGACGTCGGAATCGTCAGCGCAGATGCCTTTGAATACGTTGAAGACGAGGAGCTCGCGGCGTCATACATCGTCGGCGACATCGAGGGCAGCGATTACTTCACAGGCGCGGAAGACGACCTTGACGACTTGGAAGAAGACGACGACGAAGACGACCTTGACGAAGCGATAGACATCTACGACGACGAGGAAGAAGAAGACGCCGAGTTGTCCAAAGCCGTTGAAAAGTCCGAAGCCGCAACGGAGGCTTAGGTTAGTACCATAAAAACAAGACCAATCTGCAAACAAGGTTTGCAGATAGGTCAACGAAAGAAGGTTTTACTTTGGGATTTAATACTTTTGAGTCAATGAAAATCGGTTTGGCGTCGGCGGAGCAAATCCGCGGCTGGAGCTACGGCCCTGTAGAACGCCCCGAAACTATAAACTACAGAACCCAAAAGCCCGAGAAAGACGGCTTATTCTGCGAGAAAATTTTCGGCCCGCAAAAGGACTGGGAGTGCAACTGCGGCAAATACAAGCGGATTCGATTCAAGGGCAAAATCTGCGAGCGTTGCGGCGTTGAAGTCACACGCAACAAGGTACGGCGCGAACGCATGGGCCATATCGAACTCGCCGCGCCCGTCTCGCACATCTGGTACTTCAAAGGCACGCCGTCCAGAATCGGCCAAGTGTTGGACATCTCGCCAAAACGGCTCGAAGAAGTCCTATACTTCACAAAGTACGTCGTAATCGACCCGGGCGACACCTCGCTTACTAAATGTCAGCTTTTGTCCGAAAAGGAATACACCGATGCAAAAGAGCGTTACGAGGACGACTTCTTCGCACGTATGGGCGCGGAGGCCGTCAAGGAACTCTTGTCGGAATACGGCGCGGACAGATACGACCACTATATAATGGAAAACGCGACCGATTTTTCAAGAATACTCGGCTTGAACAAGATGCAAATCGAGGATTACTTGGCAAAGCGATACCGCTATATTAGCGAATTTCCACAGGAAATCTACGACAAAAAGCGGGTGGTAGACGAAAAGGAAGAACTCGAGTACACCCAGCGCGAACGCGACTTTGAGCAGGGGCAGATAATCGCGCGTAAACTTTACGAAGAAGTCATAATCCCGCTCAACATCAAGAGAATCCGCGAGGGTTTAGAACCCGTGCGTACCAAAACAGGCTCGTACTATATTGAGGAACTGTTCGACATTGCCGCCGAGGAAGACCCCGACAACGAACTCGTCGCCCTGCACGCCAAAGAAAACTGGGTCAGCAATATCGACTGGGTCTCCAACGACCTCAAAGAACAACTTATCGGCACACAGCAGGGGCAAAAACGCCTGAAACTCTTGAAACGCCTTGACGTAATCGAAGCCTTTCGCATATCGGGCAACGCGCCCGACTGGATGATTATGGACGTAATCCCGGTAATCCCGCCCGATATACGCCCAATGGTACTGCTCGACGGCGGCCGTTTCGCGACCTCCGACCTAAACGACCTTTACAGGCGGGTAATCAACCGCAACAACCGCCTTAACAAAATGATAGAACTCCGCGCCCCCGAAATTATCATCAGAAACGAAAAGCGCATGTTGCAAGAGGCGGTTGACGCCTTAATCGACAACGGCAGGCATGGTAAGGCAGTAACAGGCCCGTCCAACCGCCCGCTGAAATCCCTTTCGGACATGCTCAAAGGCAAGCAAGGCCGTTTCCGCCAAAACCTGCTCGGTAAGCGTGTTGACTACTCGGGGCGTTCGGTTATCGTTGTAGGGCCGGACTTGAAGTTAGACCAGTGCGGTCTGCCTAACGAAATGGCGATTGAGCTTTTCAAGCCGTTCGTCATGAAAGAGTTAGTCGCACGTGGCTTGTCAAATAATATCAAGAGTGCCAGAAAAATGGTTGAGCGTGCAAACGAGAACGTCTGGGACGTCTTAGAAGACGTCATCAAGGAACACCCGGTACTGCTGAACCGCGCCCCGACCCTGCACAGGCTCGGCATACAAGCGTTCATGCCCGTATTGGTAGAGGGCAGGGCGTTAAAGTTGCACCCGCTTGTCTGTACAGCCTACAACGCCGACTTCGACGGCGACCAAATGGCAGTGCATCTCCCATTATCGGCAGAGGCACAAGGCGAGGCGAAAGACCTCATGCTCGCGGCAAAGAACCTGCTCAAACCCTCAGACGGCCGACCGGTAACAGTCCCCACACAGGACATGGTGCTCGGCGCGTATTACCTCACGCTTGAAAAAGACGGCGAAAAGGGCGAGGGCAAGGCGTTCCGTGATGCGAACGAGGCAATAATGGCCTATCACGAGGGCTTTATCTCACTCCACTCCAAAATCAAGGTAAAAATTACCCGCGATATAGGCGACAGAGTCATCGAAAAAATTATCAGTACAACTGTAGGCAGGCTGATTTTCAACGAGCCGATACCGCAAGACTTAGGCTTTGTGGACAGAACCAATCCCGATACGGCTTTAGAACCCGAAATCAGCTTCAAAGTCGGCAACAAAGAACTCGGCAGAATCATCGACCGTTGCATAAAAATGCACGGTACTGCTGTAACGGCGGGGGTTTTGGACAGGGTCAAGGCGTTAGGGTTCAAATACTCCACCAAGTCCGCAATCACGGTTGCAATCGGCGATGCGATTATCCCCCGGCAAAAAGCGGGAATATTGCAAGACGCCGACGACCAAGTGGAAGAAATCAACAACTACTACGAGCAAGGCTTTATCTCCAACGAGGAGCGCAAGCAAGCCATTCTCGACATATGGAACACCTCAACAAACAAGGTGTCCGATGCACTGATGAAAAACTTAGACCGTTTCAACCCCATTTATATGATGGCGGACTCGGGGGCGCGCGGAAGTATCAACCAGATTCGTCAGCTTGCGGGAATGAGGGGCTTGATTGCGAATACTTCGGGTGAGACAATCGAGATTCCGATTCGTGCAAATTACCGCGAGGGCTTGAATGTTTTGGAGTACTTTATTTCGTCAAGGGGCGCGAGAAAAGGCCTTGCCGATACTGCTCTGCGTACGGCCGACTCCGGGTATCTCACCCGCCGCTTGGTTGACGTCT
>WRMK01000090.1 GCA_009777155.1 Oscillospiraceae bacterium | reverse complement strand
AAATGCAATTGTGATGCTGTTTTATTGCTGTGTATTGCAGAGAGTTGCGGGGCGTTGTGGGGTTTTGCTATTTCTCATTTGATTTTTCGATTTACACGTGCGGCGGCCACAGCAACCACCGCACTCACAACCCCCGCACCCCCAACCCCCGTACTCGGATTGCTGTCGTTGCTATTGTCAAGTTGCACCCAATCAACCCCATCCCAATAATACCTCACACCACCAACACTAACATAATCCCCCACACCCGGCACAAGCCCCGCCGCCAAAAGCTCCTCGAGTGTATCAAAAGTCCCTAAATTGTTTGACAAATCGCTTGTAGAATCAGAATCGGAATCGCCGCCCGCAGAATCGCCACTTGAACCGCCACTTGCCGAATCTGTATCGCCGTTATCGTTATCAGTCTCATCGTCATCGCCCGTATCACCGGGAATCGCCGTAGGGATATTACGCGGGCACTCGCAGGGGTATTTCCCGCAAACTTTACAGCAGACACACGGGTACTCGCCGCAATCCTCGCAGGGGCAAACGCAGGGATACTCGCCGCACTCGGGGCAGCACTCGCAAGGGTACAACTCGCAGTCAAGGCATTTTTGCGGGGTGTAATTAAAAGTTGTAGGGAATCCGAATTCTTCCGTAAAATCGTCTAACTGCTTTTGGATTTTCTCTATTGCGGCCTGTATTTGCGCGTTGTCCAAGTCGAGGAGATTAAGGGATATATCGAGCCAACGAAGGCCCTCGCTATCCTCAAAATCGGGTACGCTTTTCAACAAGTTGTTTTCCAAATTAATTTCAGTCAAATTCGGGGAAGACGGAAGGTCTACGCTTCTGAGTTGATTGTGGCTTAAATCAATCCACCTAAGTTCCGCGCTCTCAATAGTAACGCTCGTGAGTTGGTTGTGGCTTAAATCAATCCAGCTAAGTTCCGCGCTCTCAATAGTAACACTCGTGAGTTGGTTGTGGGAGGCAAAAACATCTTTAAGCGACACACAGCCGCTGAAATCAACAGTTCTCAGTGAGTTGTTATGGACATATACCATCTCTAAATCCGACAAACCCGATAAATCAAGGCTCGTGAGTCGATTGTCGTTCGCCCATAATTCTTTAAGTGCGGTACAATTTGAAACATTAAGGCTTGTGAGCCGGTTGTTGTAAACACTTAAATATTGAAGCGCGGTTTTATTTGAAAGATTGAGGCTCGTGAGCCGATTGTTATGGGCCGATAAAAAAGTAAGTGCGGTGTTGCCGGAAATATCAAGGCTCGTGAGATTATTGCGCGAGACATCTAAAACTCCAAGCGCGGTGTTGCCGGAAACATCAAGGCTCGTGAGCCGATTAAAAGCGATGTCCAAGTAAATCAATTCCGTAAAATCGGAAACGTCAAGCCTACCGCTCAAATCTAAGTCAAAAAGTCTAATTTCCGTTATTCTTTTCGGCACCGAGTCGTCCCACAGAACCCCATTTGAACCCCAGTCGTCAGGGTCATATTCCCACATGGCGGGGTCTTCCAAGTCCCAGCCGAGCTTTGCAAGGTTGTCATCTTGCAAGGCGAACGCGACAAGCTTTTGATAGTCGTTGCCGCTGTAACCGGGCGGGGTAGAGTAGGGGAGACACACGCAAGGGGCTTGGTCGCAGTAGTCGCAGCACTCGCAAGGGTACAACTCGCAGTCAAGGCATTTCTGCGGGGTGTAGTCGAACCTGCCGCCTATAAAGCCGTCTACAGTTGCCTGTATTTTCTCAATTGAGGATTGCACATCTTCATCGTCCAAATCGAGCAGGTTATACCGCACATCGACTATCATAAGTCCCGGCAGGTCTTCAAGCGAGGATATATCTGTGAGTTGGTTGTTTTCTGCATACAATAGTGCTAATTTAGTGTTGCTTGAAACATCAAGGGACATGAGTTGATTGTCGTCTACGTATAAAGCCTGTAATGCAATGTTGGCTGAAACATCGAGGGTTTGGAGTTGGTTGCCACTTAACGCCAAATCAATTAAAGCCGTATTGTTTGAAACATCAAGGCTTGTGAGTTGACTGTTGTTTACCCATAAATGTGTTAATATGTCATTGGTTGAAACATCAAGGGTTTCAAGTTGGTTGTCTCTTGCATACAGCCTTATCAATGCGAGGTTATTTGAAACATCAATTGCCCGGAGTTGGTTGTTGTCTACCTCCAGCCTTGTTAATGCAGTATTGGTTGAAACGTCTATGCTTGTGAGTAAGTTATTGTTTGCATACAATTGTGTTAATGCAGTGTTGCCTGTAACATCTATGGCTGTGAGTGGGCTGTCGCTTACAAGCAGTTGTGTTAATGCAGTGAAGCCCGAAATATCAAGCGAGCCTGTTAACTCTTTTCCCCAAAAATTAATAGTGGTAATTCTTTTTGGGGTTGCATTGTTCCATGCTACAAATGGTTGTCCTAACCCAATCGCCCAAGTTTCGGGGTCTTCCAAGTCCCAGCCGAGCTTTGCAAGGTTGTCGTCTTGCAGGGCGAACGCGACAAGCTTTTGATAGTCGTTACCGCTGTACCCGGGCGGGGTGGGGTAGGTATAGGTTATCCAAGTTGCCGAATACTGCCTGTCGCCGAATGAACCTTGGGGAATTGTTACGTTCATCGTTGGTGCGGTAAGCCCTGTTCCCACCCAACCCGCAAAAGTGAATCCCACTTTGGTTGGGTTATTAAGAGTGATAGTCGGGGTCATAATGTTATAGGTCGCCGGGTTAGCGTTAACCGTTCCACCGCCTAAGTCATAGGTGATATTATATATGATAGGAGCCCAATTTCCCTGAACGGTTATATCACCGGTTATAACTGTATCAGCCGTTAAGTATACAATAGGAGAAACACTCATAATCCACCCTTCAAAAATATACCCGTTCCGGGTCGGTGCAATCGGAAATTCGTTTCCTAATATGTCGCCGTTGACAACGGTTTTCGTGAAATTTGGCGGACTCGGGCTATATCCATAGTTAAAGGTTACGGTGTGGGTGACTGTGGGGGTGTCGTCCGCCTGTACCGCGCTCGGAATCACCGCCATGAGGGAGAGGGCGAGCGCGAAAGTGATTAGGTAGCTGATAAGTTTTTTAGTTTTCATTGGTTTTACTCCTTAATTGTTTTTGTTTTGGTGGGGTTTTAGACTGTAGGGGCGCGCATTGCGCGTCCGTTTATAAGGTCGCGGTGGTGTCGAGGTAGGGGCGCGGTGGTGTCATGGTACGGACGCGGTGGTGTCATGGTACGGACGCGGTGGTGTCGAGGTGCGGGCGCGCCGTGGCAACCCGCCCCTACAGGGGTCTCGGGAACGCCGTAACAAGGCGTTGTTTGCGGGCGAACGCAGTTCGCCCCTACGTTGTTGAGGATTACAGGGTACGGTGGGATTATGCGGGCGAACGCCGTAAATTTCCCCGAAAGATGGCGCGGTGTTTTGTAGGGAACGGTTCTTAACCGTTCCGTTAATGAAACCGGGAACCTTGCAAATTTACGCGCAATTTACAAAATCGCTGAACCTTTGCGGAACGGTTACGAACCGTTCCCTACATTAAAAATTTTCAACTACAGGGAGTTTTTTTCAATGTAGGGGCGCGCATTGCGCGCCCGTTTATAAGGTCGCGGTGGTGTCATGGTACGGACGCGCAATGCGCGCCCCTACATGGGGTCTCAGAAACGCAACAAAGCGACCGTCCCTAATTTAGGGAAAGTCGCCTTGTGGTATATATGTACACGGCATGCAAAAGCAAAGCGGTATCAAACCTAACCGCTTGCTTGCTTGCTTGCTTGCTTGCTTGCTTGCTTGCTTGCCTTTTCTAATTATACCATATTTTAACACGGTTGTCAAGCCCTTTCGTGGATTTTTTGCAGATGTTTTTATTATTATAGCATAGTTTCAAGGGCTTGTCAAGCTTTTTATGAGTGACTTTTAGCGTAAATCGCAGTGATAATTTTATCCATCGGCAACTCCTTAATAGATATGTCGGTGAACTCCGCCTGCTTAGACAACTCGCCCACGAATTCGCTGATGCCTACTACATCCATGTCCACCTCGAGGGTGAATTCCAACTGCGATTTTTTGTCTAAAACAACCGCGCCTTTTATGTCAAGCAAGTCGGCATTTTTGTGCAGTTTCAACTCGACGATTTTCTTACGCCCAAGCTCCGATTGTAAAGTTTCAAGTGAACCATCGAAAACTTTTTTGCCGTGATTAATAATAATAATCCTCTGCGCCAACCGCTCAACGTCCTCCAAATCGTGGGTTGTCAAAATAAAAGTCGTGCCTTTTTTGTTCATCTCGACTATAAAATCGCGAATATTCGCCTTCGCAATCACGTCAAGCCCGATGGTCGGCTCGTCCAAAAAAACTATCCGCGGATTGTGGAGCATTGCCATGATAAATTCGCACTTCATACGTTCACCAAGCGACAAAACGCGGGTAGGTTTTTGTATAATTTCCGATACATCAAGTAACTTGACAAGCTCATCTAATCGTTGCTCAAACAGCGAGTTTTCAATGCCGTAAATAGCCTTGTTCATCGCGAAACTGTCAATAGGCGGAATGTCCCAAATCAACTGCGATTTCTGCCCGAACACCGCGCCGATTTCCTTCACGTAACGCACACGCTCACGCGCGGGCTTGAAGCCCGCCACATTAATCTCACCACCGGTCGGAAACAGCGCACCGCAAAGCATTTTAATTATAGTGGATTTGCCCGCGCCGTTCGGCCCAAGAAGCCCGCAGATTTCACCTTCCGGAATCTCAAAACTAATCCCGTCCACAGCCTTTACTATAACTTTTTCCCGCTTAAACAAACTCCGCAAAGCCGCACCAAATCCACTTCCGCGCTTATAAGTAACAAAAGTTTTTTCTAAATTATTAAGTTTAATAATCATTTTAATTCCTCCATAATTTTCCATTGTCAATTATCAATTGTCAATTGTTCGTCAGCCGCCAACTCCTTCATAAAGTTTAATCATTTTATTATAGACCCAAATCCCGAAAAGCATAAATAAAACACACGGAATCACGGCAAAAAACGCCGCAATTTCCACCCTGTCAAGTAACGCAGAAGCCGGGAAAAAACCTATCATCGCCACCGGAATTACAAAGCTCGCCGCGCCTCGTACCGCCTGCGGAAAAATTGTCACCGGATACTTTCCGAATGTCATTACACTGTCGTAAATTTCGGGGATTCTGCCGTTGTCAACCCACTTAAACGCAGTCGCCGACATCAACAAACACAACCCCGCCATTAGGCAAAAACCACCCGCAAACAACAGCAGAAATTGTCCAATTGCTGCGAAACTTGACACTCCCGTGAAGAAAAGTGAGAACCCGAAAAGCACACTTCCAGCGATTACGCCGCCGAAAATTTCGGGCGTAAAAGTAGTAGAAACTAAGTAGGTCAAAGGCGACAAGGGTTTTAGTAAAACCACCTCAAAAGTCCCCTCACGAACGTGTTGCATCGTCGTCCACAAAACCCCGTCAAACATTAGATATGCGAGGTTACTTGTCAACAAAAACACACCTTGAATGAGCAGAACTTCGTAAAAATCCCACCCGGGAAAACTCGCACCGGCATTGTAAATTAGTATAGTTACAATCGGAAATAAAGCGTTCAAAATCGTAGCAAGCAGAGTAGTCAGCAGAAAATTCAAACGATACGCCAACGCCCCCGCAATCGCTATTTTTATACATTTGCCATATAACTTTATAAACCTCATAAATTAAACCTACTTTACAAATTAAATTAATTGTCAATTATCCATTGTCCATTGTCAATTGTTCGTCAACTTCCCACTGCTGTAAATCTTTTCATAGCCGCCCGATACATCAATTCCGAAACTACAAACATAGTTAATGTTGCCAACGCTTGCACCCCCACAATTGCAGGAAGTGACAACTCGTAACCACCGAGTTTGTACTCGCCCAAAAACACCATTGCGGGTACGTATGAAGTGTACTGAAACGGCAGAAAAAATTGTATAAATTGCATCCATTTCGGGAAGAAAACGAGCGGTATTAAAAACCCCGCAAACACGCTGTCGAACAGCCAATACGCCATGCGAAGCCCGTCCGTTTTCACAAGCCAAAACGAGAACAAACCTATACAGTAAGCGATGAAAAAATGTATCAGTGACGCTAATAAAACCGACAAAATAAACCACCCCAAATGAGCAGGGAACAGGTTAATTTTGAAGACCGCCATGAGAATTAACCAGCAAGGTATGAACTCCAAAAAAAGTGCAAGTGAGCGGTGTCCAATTTTTTGCGACAATGCGAAAAAGCGGTGGTGGAGCGGGCGCAGGGCGAAGGTCAGGAATTTGCCCGTGCGAATGAGCATTGACAAATTCCAGTCGGCAGAGCCCCACGTGAGATAGCCGATTAGCGCGGTAATCCCGAAATATCTAATCATTTGGGTGTACTCAAAACCCGCAATTTCACCGCCATCGCCGTAGATTGCACCCCAAATAAAATACTGCACGGCAAAGTAAACCGGCCCGACAAAAAGTGACACTAACATGTGCGAGCGATAGGCCAAATATTCTTTTACAGTCACCCGCGCCACGGTCATGCAGGTGTCAAGTTTCTGTTTAATTTTAGTCATTAAAGTAGACCACTCCATATAATATTTTGCGGGTTATACATCACTCGCGGATACCAGCCATCGCCGTTCACATACGGAACAATCCACGATGCGACAAGCTCCTCGTCGGGGTCAATGTACAACGCGCAAGCCCCCGCGCCCTCGTGCATAAACGCGCTGTCCGAAAATGTAAATTGCGGGCCATTTCTGCGGTCAAAACCTACGCCGTAATTGCGAATCCCGCCGCCTGCATTCCAACAAAAGTCGGGCAGGCTTACGTTGGTTTTAGTGGCTTTTTCAACCGCTTTTCTGCCGAGGATTCGCACATTATCAAATGTACCTTTATGCAATATCATGTTCCCGAACTTGACTAAATCGGAGGCCGTACTCAGCAAGCCGCCGCCCAAACTCGGAAGGTTCAAAATATCGCCTATCCACCCGGGTTTTTGCGTGCCGTTAATGACGTCTTGTGTATAAGTTTCGCCATCTTCGTCCCCGATAATACAACGCTTTGCCGTTTCGGGAGTGAGGTCAAAAGCGGTGTCTTTCATGCCGAGCGGCTTGCAAATAAAATCTTCTACGTACTTGTTCGCGTGAATACCCGTCAGCTTTTCAATCACCGCGCCGATAATTACAAACCCGAAACTGCAATACGCCCACTGTGAGCCTGTTTTGACATGCAAGCCGCTGCCGATTGTACTCAAAGAAGCCGCAATCCAGTCGAATTCTTCGTCACTTTTATTTTCAAGTTTATGTAATTTATAGGCCTTGTCAATCATCGCCCAGTAGTTGGTTTGGTGTTGGTTTTCGTAACACCCGCCGTCAGCGTGCATACCCGAAGAATGTGTCAGTAGGTGGAACAGCGTAATCCCGTTGTAAGGCGGCGTGTTGAACTGTGGCAAAATTTCTCCCACAGGCACATCAAGCCGCGTCAAGCCGTCCTCGACAAGCTTCATGATTGCCACAGCCGCGAAAATTTTCGTAATCGAAGCAATCCAGCGCACCGAATCGGGTTGTGCCGCTTCTGTGTTATCATCCCGAAACGATTTTTTGCCCAATGCACCGTGTGCAAAAACCTTACCCTTGCGCGAAAGGCAGTACATCGCGCATTGAATTTCCTTCTCGTCAATTGCCCGCTGAAAGTGGTTGTTAAGCACCTCGAGCCGTTTCTCGTCATAGCCGACCTCGGCGGGGTTGCATTGGATTTTTCCTTGTGTGTAGAGCATAATTTTTTTCTCCTTTGATTTGTTTTATTTTATTTTAGCATGTCTAATATGACAACTGTATGTCCTATTTAGAAAATACTGTTTATAATAATCCGCTCCAAATAATATTGTGGACATTCCACGTCGCCCGCGGAAACCAGCCGTCTTTTGCGTAAGGCACGAACCATGCCGCGACGAGTTCTTCCTTCGGGTCTACGAATAACTCGCAATGTCCTGCGCCGCCGTGCTGATACGAGCCGGGCGAAAGCGTGAACTGCGCGCCGTCTCTCAAGTCAAATCCTATGCCGTATTGGCGGTCGCTTTCATTCGCGCCCCAACAATAGTCGGGCTTCCCGTGAATAGCCGGAGCAAGCATTTTTTCTACTGCTTTTCTGCCGAGGATTCTCGCCCCGTCAATACTACCGCCAAACATAATGGCGTTCCCGAATCGCATAAGGTCATAAGCCGTGCTTTTCATTCCGCCGCCGGTTGAGGGTATAGCTGCCCACGGCATATCTTTTTCACTCTGCTTGCCGCTTATTATGTCGTTTATGTATTCGCGGGTGTCTTGGTTTGGTATAATGTATCGCTTTGCCATTTCAGGGGTTAATTCAAACGCAGTATCTTTCAAGCCGAGCGGCTTGCAAATAAAGTCTTCAATATACTTGTGCGCGTGAATACCCGTCAGCTTGTGAATAATTTCGCCGAGAATTACAAACCCGAAACTGCAATAAAGCCACTGCTTATCGGGTTCCATGCGAACACCGTGCGCCAATGCGGCGGAAATCCAGTCAAATTCGCCCTTGTCTTCGGATTTGTCGTTTTTGTAAGCTTCATAGGCGGTTTCAATGAAATGCCAATATCCGCCGGGGTCGTGCTTATTATTGAAGCAACCACCGTCGGGGTGCATGCCGGAAGTATGCGTAAGCAGGTGAAACAGCGCAATCCCATTGAAAGGCGACGAATTAAACTGCGGCAGAATTTCCCCAAGTGGCACTTCAAGCCTTGTCAAGCCGTCCTCGACAAGTTTCATAATCGCCACAGCCACAAAAACCTTAGTAATAGAAGCAATGTATCTCACAGAATCGGGTTGAGCCGCTTCTACACAGTCTTCATCGAATATTCTTCTACCCACCGCGCCCTGCGCGAAAACTTTACCTCTGCGCGAAAGGCAATACATTGCACATTGAATCTCGCCGTCATCAATCAACGTCTGAAAAAACTCGTTCAAAACAACAAGCCGCTTCTCGTCATAGCCGATTTCGGCGGGGTTGCATTGGGTTTTCCCTTGTGTGTAGAGCATAATTTTTTCTCCTTTTTTAATAATTTTACCACGCCAAATATGACAACTGTATGTCCTATTTAGAAACACTATTTAGAAAATAAGACACAAAAAAACCTCACAGAATTGTTTCTGCAAGGTTCATCGTCAATACAAGCAGCAAATTAATTCACTGCACAGCATGGCGAAAGGCGCGCAAAACAATCCTTGACTTTTAAGTCGGTAATAGTTCTAATAGTTCTCGTGTAATCCGTAGTTTTCATTGACCTTTCACCACCTTTCGTAATTTAATAAAATTAATTCTACCATATATTTCCGCAAATGTCAAGGGGTTTTGGAAATATTTTTTTTGTAACTTGTAGGATTACAATAGAAGTGTTACACTTCACAAAAAAAGAATAGCGGAAAAAGGAAACCTGTGTTACAGTTATAGTTGCTAAACA
>WRMK01000089.1 GCA_009777155.1 Oscillospiraceae bacterium | reverse complement strand
GCCATCGTGTGATGCCCGCCGCCGCCTATGTTTTCCATGACTAACTGGACATTCATCTCGCCGAGCGAACGCGCACTGATTGAAATTTCATTTTGCTGTGACCGAAAAACCACGAACGACGCACGCACCCCCGAAATTCCCAGCATTTCATCAGCCGCTTGCGGCGCGACAAGGCGCATTGTCTCTGTGAAATCGGCATTATGCGCGATTGCACATTTCCTGTAGATACTTGCGGACGAAACGATTGCGACTTTCTTTTTATAGGCCTCGAATGAATTTGCAAACAGCGACTTCGCGCTGATTGTGTCCGCGCCGAGCTTGCGTAAAAACGCCGCCGCCTCAAAAGTCCGCACGCCTGTTTTGACCGTGAAATTCTTGGTGTCAAGCATGATTCCCGCGAGTAACGCTTCCGCTTGTTGCGGCGATAATTTCCCTGCCGCCCCGAAATAGGGCAACAGCTCCGTAACCATTTCCGCGGCTGAAGAAGCGTATGCCTCGTGGAAAAAAATCAGCGCGTTGTCAACGTGGTTCACCATTTTTCTGTGGTGGTCGATTACCATGACTTTTTCGGCTTTGCGGTACAGTTCAGCATCTTCGAGCATGTTCGGAATGTGTGTGTCGGTGATGATAAGCAGTGAGTTTTCGGTGAAGTTTTCGCGGGCTTTTGCGGGTGAAATAAACAGCGGGTTTTTGTCGTCTTTTTTGTGGGCGTGAATCAGCTCGGGGCAGAGCGCGGAGTTGCAGTCGATTGCAATGTGCGCCTGCTTTTCGAGGTTGCGGATTAGGCAGGCAAGCCCGATTGACGAGCCGACACTGTCCAAGTCGCCCGATTTGTGGCCCATTATGTAAACCTTGTCGGCGCCGTTGATTAATTCTGCCATGGAATTGGCAATAATGCGGGCTTTTACCTTGTTGTGCCGCTCGATTCCTTTGGAGACACCGCCGTAAAATTCAAAGCCGTTTTCGGTCTTCACGGCCGCTTGGTCTCCGCCGCGCCCCTGCGCCATTTCAATGGCTTGCCGCGCAAATCCCGCACTTTCCGAAATGTTACTGCCGGTTGTACCCATGCCGATTGACAAGGTTGCGTGAATCCTGTCTGTCACTGCAATTTCGCGCACTTTGTCCAGCAGTTTCACTTTCTCCTCAATCAGCATGTCAATATGCCGTTGTTCGATGATAGCCCAGTAACGGTCGCGGTTGAACTTGCGGAGCATGCCGGTCGTTTCGGCGGTGAATTCTTCTAAAATTTTGTCGATTTGTACGGTTACATGCGCCCGTTCGCTCTCGAGTGCGCCCTCAAACAAGTCGTCGTAATTATCAATCAAAACAATCATGACGACCGGGCGGGAGAGCCTTTGTTCAATCTCGAGCAACTTCTTTTTGGTGACGTCTTCAAAGTAGACTATATGGATTTTTTCGTGGAATTTTTCGGGGTTTTTCGCGGAATACTTTTCAGAATTTTTTGGCGCGAAAAACCCGACGTTGTAATAGTTTTTGCCGTGTTTAATTTCGGTGTCCGGGAAATTTTCATCTTTGAATTTCGCGGTATTCAAGCCGGATATTTGCGCTAATGAGTTGCCGTAGATTGCTTCTGTCTCGAATTTTTTCATGAAACTTTTATTGAACCAGATGAAGTTGTAGGTATCGTCTACGATTGCGACCGCGAGGGGGAGGTAATAGAGGGATTTCTCGTCGGCCTCGGCGATTTCGTCGGAGATGAATGCGAAATACTGGTGGGTCTTTCGGGTGACGGTGACAAGCTTACCAATGCAGAACCCCGAAATCAGCACCACGAAAGGCGCAATCAACCAAAAAAGGTGGGTTGCACTGGCGTAAATATAGCCTGTGAGTATGAACAGAATCACCACTAAGCAACAGACGATTATAATCAATCCCCCATCGCGGTAAAAGTTTTTCATAAGTCTTCTCCGTATAAGTTAAATCTCCATAATAATCGGCAGAATCATTGGACTGCGCTTGGTTCTGCGGAACATGAACTCGCTCATTTCGTCGCGCATGTTGCTCTTTGTCATGTTGATTGAATTTCTGCTGTCGATGGACTTCATGACCGTGTCAATCATCAGCTCCCGCGCCTCGTCAATCAGCTCCTCGGACTCCCGCATGTAGACAAAGCCGCGGGAAATTATATCGGGCCCCGAAAGCAACCGCCCGCTTGAGCGTTCCATTGTCGCGACTATTATAATTAGGCCGTCCTGCGATAATTTCTTGCGGTCGCGCAGTACCACAGTGCCGACGTCGCCGACACCCAAGCCGTCCACTAAAACTTTCCCGACCGGAACCTGACTTGAAACTTTCATGGTTTGACTATCGGTCTCAAGCTGTTGCCCCAAATTCAAAATGAAGATGTCTTCCTCGGGAATCCCCATTTTCATCGCAATCTGGGCGTGTTTTTTCATGTGTTTATACTCGCCGTGTATAGGCACGAAAAACTTCGGCTTGGTTAACGACAACATCATTTTCAACTCGTCTTGGCAAGCGTGACCCGAGACGTGTACCTCGTACATTGCCTCGTAGACTACTTCTGCGCCCGACTTCATCAGGTCGTTTATAACCCGCCCTACGGTTTTCTCGTTACCCGGAATCGGGGTAGCCGAGACTATTACAAGGTCGTTCGGGTTGATATTCACCTGCCTGTGGTCGCCCGCCGCCATTCGGGATAGCGCGGAGAGCGGCTCGCCTTGGCTGCCTGTAGTTACGACGGCGATTTTTTCGGGCGGGTACTTGTTGACTTGCTCGATGTCAATCAGAAGGTTCTTCGGCATTTGTATATAGCCGAGTTCGAGGGCTTTTTGCGTGACGTTAATCATGCTTCGCCCCGAAAGCGCAAGCTTGCGCCCCGAAAGTGAGGCGTTGTCTATAATTTGTTGGATTCTGTGTATATTACTTGAAAAAGTTGCGACGATTATCCGCCTATCCTCGGCAGATGCGAAGATACTGCGGAAGCTGTCGCCGACTTTGCGCTCGGACATGGTGTACCCGGGGCGTTCGGCGTTTGTGCTGTCGGAGAGCAGTGCCAAGACCCCTTTGTTGCCAAGCTCGCCGAACCGCGCCAAGTCGATAATCCCGCCCTCGATGGGGGTGTAATCTACCTTGAAGTCGCCTGTATGCACGATTATACCCGCGGGGGTGTGAATTGCCAAGGCGCAGGCATCGGGAATCGAGTGATTGACCCTGATAAATTCTACGCTCATGCACCCCATTTTGACCGTGCTGCGGTGCTGAACAACGTTCAGACTGCACTGCTCCGCGATTCCGTGTTCGCGCAGTTTCCCCTCGCACAGGCCCAGCGTCAGCTTTGTGCCGTAAACCGGGACGTTGATTTTTTTCAACAGGTACGGGAGCGCGCCGATGTGGTCCTCATGGCCGTGTGTGAGGATAATTCCGAGGAATTTGTCGCGGTTTTTCTCCAGATAACTGAAGTCGGGGATTACGATATCGACCCCGAGCATGTCCTCGTCCGGGAACGCCAAGCCGCAGTCGATTACAAATAAATCGTTCGAGCACTCGACGACGTACAGATTCTTGCCGATTTCGCCGATACCGCCGAGTGCGGCAATTTTCACGGGCGCGGTGCGGCGTTCGGTGGTGCGGGGTTTATGTGGCTTTTGCGGGATTGGTATTTGTGGGTCGGTGTTACTTTTTGGGGTGCGGGTACGGGTGTCCGCTTTAGCGGTTTGCCCCGAAGACCTACGCGAAGATGTCCGCATTGAAGCGGATTTGTTTTTATTAGTGTTATTTTCCGGCATTTTTACCTCGTTGTAATTTTATTTTTTTGTGAATTCAAAATCAAGAACTCAATAATGTAAAGTATAGCAAATAATACGCGGGTTGTCAATATGTAGCTTTGGGGGTGGGGGGCGAGTGGTTCGTGCGTGGGGCGGCAGGGGTCGGGGGTGTCCCCAACCGCCTTACAAGATTTCGCACCCGAACGCAGGAAAAGTCGGTGGGGATTAACTCCCACGAGAGCGGCTTAACGCCGCTTTTGAGACTTACGAACTTCGGGAAATGCAGTGCGGGTCTTTCGGTAGGCGCGTGCGCGGGTGACGAAACTTGTGCGGCTTTTGGGGACACCCCCGACCCCTGCCGCCCCCTCACAGTACATCGAACCTACCGCTCACTTTCAGTGTCAGCAAAATTATTCATTATTCCTTATTAACTATTCATTAATTCCCTCACCATGCCTTCAACATCGTCGCAGAGCGACTTTGCGGTCTCCTGTGACCTACTTTCGGCGACTAAGAAAAGCGCGTCGCCTTTTTTGTTGGAGCGCAGTAACACGCGCGAAGTGCCGTTCTGGGAATAGTCGTCGCCGCAATCGAAGATGATGCCTTCGCCTAAGCCGCTTTTGCCTTTGCAGAGGCGGCTTAGAATCCTTTGGGGGGGGCAGTTGATGATGACGACCCTGTTCTCGCGGGTGAACTCGGGCAGGGCGGCGGCGGCGGCGGTCAGCGAGGTTTTGGTGCGCGAGAGCCAACCGAGGACGAACAGTGCCAAGTATGCACCATCGCGCAGGAACGCCTCGCTTTCGGCGGTCTCGCGGGCTTGCTTGTCGGAGGTGTCGTTGGAGCAGGAGAAGAAACGGTGAACCGTGCGGCCGTAACTTTCAGCCAGGAAATCCGCGGCAGTCGGGAAGTCGGCGGGAAGTGCCACGTCGTAGCCGCCCGCAAGAATATCTTTACAAGCTAAAAGGATAAGCTTGTCGTGATTGATTACAGGGCCTTTTCCGAGGCGGAATTCGGCTTTTGTACCGGCGTTGTTGAGGGTGATTATCAACTGTTCGCCGTTTTGCGCGCTGATTCCCGCGAACACCGGCGTCAACAGCCTCAAAAGTCTCTGATTATTGCAGTTGAGAATGATATTGTACGCCGATTTGAAGCCGGAAATGTGACTTAGCATGGAGATATAAAGCTCGTCGGCACATCGAATTTCGCCGACCGCGCCGAATCCGTCCCACGGGGCGTTGCGGTACTCGGAGCGGTTCAGGCCGCCCTCGAGACTGCGCTCTTGCTGCCTTGTGAGTGCGAGGCCGTGCCGATTGAGAATGATTATTTCGGTTTTTTGCACAGCCCGCACGTGGACAATCAAATCGGCGAGCATGAGCTTGCTGAGGTGGATAAGCATCGGCAGGGTCGCCACGCCGCAGTCCGAACTGCGGCAACCTGTGCTTGAAATCCCCGAAATCAGCGCGTTTTTGAGCGAGATTGAAGAATTATTATCGTCACAAGACACAAGAATATTGTTCGGGTGCAGTCCGGATAAGGCGCAGCCTGTTTTTGCGGCGAAATCGGGGGTAAGGTCGATGTTGGTGTCGCCTGTTACGCCCCTTTCGGTAATCTCGATTTTATTTTTGCCGCTGTACTTGAAATCGTCGCGGACGGTGGTATTCGCAGGCACAGTCTTGTTTTGCCAGACCCGCACGCCGCTCTCGATTCGGGAGTTTTCGCCAATTACAGTCCCCTCTCCCACCACCGTATCGTCGGACAGGAAGACGTTTTCTTTGAGCTTTGCCTTGTCGCAAATCACGGAATTTTCGCATGTCAAGCGGTTTGAGCTGATTACGCCGTCGAGAATTACCGAATCGGTGACGCGGCAATTTGCCCCCAAAGTTACGTTGTCGCCGAGGATTGCACCCTCGATTACGCAATTCTTGCCGAGTTGCACATCTTTCCCGATAAACACAGGCGCAATCAGCGTTACATCGGCGTCGTCGGGAATCGGAGTAGCGGAGTAGATTTTGTCGGAAATTTTCACAGTGTTTGAATCAATTTGGCACTTGACCCGCCCCGACAGAATGTCCCGCTGGCATGAAACGTAGGTCGAGATGTCGCCAATGTCGCACCAGTAGCCCTTTTCGGGGAATGCCATGAGGTTGCGGTTTTCCTTGAGCATTTTCGGGAAGACGTCGCGGGCAAAGTCCCACATTTTGCCGTCCGGGATTAGCTCCAGAACGCTTGGATTCAGCAGATAGACCCCGGTGTTGGCGTAGTCGGAAATGCAGTTGAGATAGGACGGTTTTTCCGAGAATCCGACGATTTTATTTTGCTCGTCGGTGATTACAAGCCCGTATTCACGCGGGTCTTCGACCTGTTTTGTGATAATCGTCGCCTCGGAGTTGTTGTTTTTGTGAAAACGCATGACCGTTTCCAAGTCAAAGTCGCACAGAGCATCGCCGCTGATTACCAAAAAATCATCGGTCAAACCCATACTGCAAGCGGCTTTCTTGACACAACCGGCAGTCCCGAGCGGCTCGTCCTCGTAGGAAAAGCGCAGGTCGATGCCTTTTGAGGTCTCACCGTTTTTCAGGTGGGCGGGCGAGACGTAATACTCGTTTTCAAACAGCCGCTCAATCATCTCGCCTTTGTAGCGCAGTGTGAATACGGCCTCGGTGAAGCCGTGCAGTATCAAAAGGTCCAAAATGTATTCGACGGCGGGTCTGCCGCAAAGCTTCGCCAAGGGCTTGGGAATCGTGCCTGTGAGCGGGCGCAGACGCGTTCCCTCGCCGCCCGCCATTATGATTGCTTTCATATAAATACAGCCTTTCTGTTGAAAATTGCATACTGTATTTATTTTTGTGCAATTGTGGGGGTTTTATACAGGGTGGGGTTTAATTGTGTGGGTTTTCAGGGGTGCGGGGGTGTGTGGATTTGCAAGTTTCAGGGTCTGCGTGGGGGTACGGGGGTGTGGGTTTACGTGGGTATGTGTAGGTATTGCGTGGGATTTGTAAGTTTTGGGTTGTGCGTAGTCGCAAGTTTCATGGTCTGCGCGGGGGTACAGGCGGTGCGGCAGGTGCGAAGAACCGCACGCCCCGCTTTTCGGTTGTTAAAAATTAACTTTCTCGTCCTCAAGACTTTGTCGGTAGTGGAAGTCTTTTGGGGGAGCGGATTTGGAGGTTCTGCGGGGCTGTTTGGTGGGAAGGGGAACGGTTGTGGTCGGGGTGGTGGGGGGGATATGGGTTTGTGCGGGGGGCTGGCGTTTCTTCGCACCTGCCGCACCGCCTGTACCCCCGCGCCCTTTGGTTGTGGGGATTTTTTGTGGGGATTTATTAGGTTGTGCGCCGCTTTTCGGTTGTGGGGATTATTAGGTCATGCGCCGCTTTTTGGTTGTGGGGATTTTCGGTGGGGGTTATTAGGTTGTGCGCCGATTTTCGGTTGTTAAATTATAGCAATCCTTCTAAATATGCGACTTCCTTCGCCGTGTCAAACCGCGGGAAGATTATCTCGCCGCGCTTTACTGCTACGTCTTGCGGGAGTGTACCCCAGATTCCGGCGGATTCGTAAATATTCTCGGGGGTGAACCCGATTTGCTCCCAAATTCTGGGCATGGTTTGGGGCATGAAGGGCGAGAGGAGTACCGTGGTTATGCGGATTGTTTCGAGTAGGTTGTAGAGGACGGCGGCGAGGCGCGGCTTGTCGGATTCTGCCTTGGCTAAGAGCCACGGGGTGGTCTCGTCGATATACTTGTTGGCGCGGGAGATTACCTTGAAGATTTCGGTGAGGGCTGCACCTAACTGCGGTTCGTCAATTAAGGCGTCGATTTTGTCTTTCAGGGCCGTTGCCATGGTTACAAGGTCGCTGTCTTGCGTTTCGTTGCCGAGTTTTTCGGTCGGTAATTGCGAATCGAAGTACTTCTCGACCATTGCGACCGTGCGTGACACAAGATTGCCTAAATCGTTGGCTAAGTCAGTGTTAATGCGGGTTAGCATGAGTTCATTCGAGAAGTCCACGTCCCCGTTGAAGGGCATGTCCCGCAGAATTTGATAGCGGATTGAGTCCACGCCGTAGCGTTCGCCGAGTATGAACGGGTCTACCACGTTTCCGAGGCTTTTGCTCATTTTCTTGCCCGCGAAATTTATCCAACCGTGGGCGTAGAGCTTTTTCGGGAGCGGCAGGTCGAGTGCCATGAGGATTGCGGGCCAAATTATTGCGTGAAAACGCACGATTTCTTTGGCGGTCATGTGCAGGTCGCAGGGCCAATAATTCATGTCCTCGTACTTGTCATTGCCGTAGCCGAGCAGGGTTATATAGTTCGACAAAGCGTCCACCCAGACGTAGATTATATGCTTTTCGTCGAACGGCACGGGTATCCCCCAAGAAGAAGTAGTGCGGGTTACGCATAGGTCTTCAAGGCCCGGTTTGATGAAATTATTAAGCATTTCGTTGACACGGGAAGACGGTTGTAAAAAGTTAGTTTCTGTTAGTAACTTTTCGATTCTTTCGGCAAAAGGCTGCATTTTCATGAAATAGGCTTCTTCCTTGGCGTCGATAACTTCGCGCCCGCACTCGGGGCATTTGCCGTCTTTGAGTTGCGATTCGGTCCAAAAAGCCTCATCGGGAACGCAGTATTTCCCCGAATACTCACCTTTATATATATAGCCTTTGTCGTGAATCGCCTTGAAAATCTGCTGAATTGCGACCTTGTGTTCGGGGTCGGTGGTTCTGATAAAGCGGTCGTAGCTGATGTTCATGTATTCCCACAGCTTCTTGAAGCGGTCGGCTATTTCGTCGACGTACTGTTGCGGAGATTGCCCGGCGGCTTCGGCGTTTTGGACGATTTTCAGGGCGTGCTCGTCGGTGCCGGTCGAGAACATGACGTTGTAGCCCTGCATGCGCTTATAGCGTGCAATGGTGTCACACGCAACGGTGGTGTAGGAATGGCCGATGTGCGGATTGCCCGACGGGAAGTAAATCGGCGTGGTGATGTAAAAAGTTTTATTAGTCATAACGGAATCCTTTCGAGATTATTAACATATAGTATACCATTTTTTCGGCATTTTGGCAATATAATAAAAAATTTACATGAAATTTTTACATTTTTCATAAAAAAGGCTTGCTTTTTTCGGAATTTTCATGTAGAATAAATATATTAGTGTTTAATCGAGGCAACTACCCCACCGCGCTTGTTATTATTTAACAGGAGAGCAACCAAAGGTAATGCCCGAAGAAAAGGAGCAAGAGTATGTCTAACAAGTTATTTCAGAACGTAATCTACCAAATGAAGGACACGGTCGGGCGGGTCATCGGGGTCATTGACGAGAACGCGACGGTTGTTGCTTGCAGTGAGACCCCGAAACTCGGGACAAGCACCGACTTCTTCTCCATTGAACTCGGCGAATCCCACGAAATTTTCATCAGAGACGGCTATACATACAAGCCTTTCGGGGTGCACAACAAGCCCGATTACGCGGTCTTTGCCGAGGGGGTTGACGAGCTTGCGGAAAAGTACGCGTCGATTTTGGCGGTCACGCTCACGAGTATCAAGCAGTATTACGACGAGAAATACGACCGCAACAACTTCATCAAGAATGTAATCTTGGAGAACGTCCTGCCGGGCGATATTGCAATCCGCTCCCGTGAAATGCACTTCAATGCGGATATAAACAGGGTTGTCTTCCTAATCAGCATAATATCGCAGAACGATGTGTCGGCTTATGACGTGATTCAAAATCTTTTCCCGGACAAGAACAAGGATTTTGTCTTCAACATATCGGAGACCGATATAGTCTTGGTCAAGGAAATCAAGAGCAGCATAGACGTCAAGGACTTGGAAAAGCTTG
>WRMK01000088.1 GCA_009777155.1 Oscillospiraceae bacterium | reverse complement strand
AGGCGGCGCAGTATAGGTTTATTAATTGAAGTTGTTTGGTCATGATTTCAATTATACCATATTTTGTGCCGTTTGTCTATTTTTTTGGGGTTTGACTTGTGATTGGGATTGACAATTGATAATGGATAATGGACGATGTACAATTGACAATTGATAATGGATAATGGACAATTGTGGCGCGGCTACGCCGCGCATTGGGTGCGGCTTGCGCCGCATTTTCTGCGGTTTGAAATGTTTGGTGTAGGGACGCGATATATCGCGTCCGATAATTACCCGAAACGTGGCGCGGTGGTGTAGGGACGACCGCCCCCGGTCGTCCGATAATTATCCGAAACATGGCGCGGTGTTTTGTAGGGACGCGATATATCGCGTCCGAACTGCACATTTTCACGGACGCCATGTATGGCGTCCCTACGGCAAAATTTTCAACAACCAAAAACACGGCGGACAACGCCGTAATTGAACGGACGACCGAGGGCGGTCGTCCCTACGGTAAAATTTTCAACAACCAAAAACACGGCGAACAACGCCGTAATTCAACGGACGACCGAGGGCGGTCGTCCCTACGGTAAAATTTTCAACAACCAAAACAATTACAACCCCCAAAAACCCGCGTCGAGCGGGCTTTTGGGGGTTTTGATGTCAATGTAAAATCTTAGAAAAATCTTAGAATACTACCGATGCCGCGGCTTGTGAGGTTGCTGCGGGGTCGGTTACGGGTGCGGTTTGGGCGGCGTTCTTGGCCGCGATTTCTTTTTCCCAGTCGTCAAACATTTCGAGAACCCTCGATTTTGTTTGATAGCTGATGTCGGGGAGGCCGCCGCCCCTTGCCTTTTCGGCGAGTGAGAAGCCTTTCAAGAATGAATCCTTCATGGTTTGGAACATCTTGTCGTCGCCGCCCGCGAGTGTCTTCGCAAAGGTGAAAAGCCGCTCGGCTGTGGCTTCAACGCCCCAGTAGTCGTCGTGCTTTTCGGAGGTGGCTTCGGCGGCTTTGAGGGCGTCTAAAATGAACGGGTCGTTGCCGTAGAGCGGTTTGTACCCGCCTTTGTTGATTTGCCCGTTAACCTGCGCTTGAACCATGCCGCGAACAGCCTCGTTCTTCATTTGAGACGCGGACATGCCCGCCCTGCGCGAAAAATCATCGCCCCGTACACCCGCATAATCGGTTTTGCTTGTACCTTTATTATAGGTGTTGCGATAGGTCGTGCTATTGGGTTCAAATTTGTCGGTGTTGTCCGCCGCCATAGTGGTCGAGGTTTTCTTGGTCTCCTCGCTTGCGGGTTTTGCCTGCTGTCCCGAGTGGACATGCCTGTTGTGTTGGTGAATACCTTCAATGTTCATGATGGACTCCTTTCGCTGATAAGTTTTTTGTCAGAGCCTGTTCAAGACCCTGTATTTCATGCCGCTAATCCGTTAACGGCTAATACGCTTCTCTTATAATATCGTCAAGAGTTATAAAAACTTTAGTAATTTTTTACAAAAATTTATGAAAATTTTTTATGTCACATATACTTGACATTTTGAAATTTATATGTTATACTATGTCAAGGGGGCAAGACATATCAGCTATCTCTACATAATCGGGGAAAACGAAAGACATCATTTCTTGCGGCTGAAAGGAGGACGATGGTGAAAATATGGCTAAAAATTTGCGAATCAAATCCGCTCGTGCGGCTAAGGACATGACCCAGAAAGACTTGGCGGATGCCGTGGGGGCGGTGCGGCAGACGATAAATGCGATTGAGCTTGGCGAGTACAACCCGTCCATTCGGCTTTGTATCTCAATCTGCAAGGCACTTGACAAGACTTTGGACGAATTATTTTGGGAGGGGGGAATGAATAGTGAAGAAGTTACTTCATGAGGCCGTTGAGTATGACGAGCGGCAGTTGCAGATACGCGGGGACGTCTTCAAGCACGGCTTCTTTGCCACGATGGTTATGCTGCTTATCAACGCGCTCTTGAACGACTACGGAATTATTTGGGCGAGCGGATTTCACCAAAACATGATTATAATTATGCTGATGACTACGGTGATTTCGGTTGAGGCGCATTTGCGCGGGGTCTATTTCGGCAGGAGCAAGGGCCACAGGGCTTTGTTTGTGCTGTTGCTTTTAGGTATGTTGGCCGGCTATTTGACCGGGTTGGTTGTGGGGCATTTCGGGGACGGCGGGAGCTTCGCCGACGAGGGTATGCTCTCCGACGACGGGTTCACGCTAATCTTGTGCGGATTGATTGCCGTGAATGTAGCCGTGGGTTTAATTCAGCATATTCGTAATAGGAAGAATCGGTAGGGGCGGGTTTCCACGCCCGCCCGTGAGTCTAAAATAATTTAGACGATTGCGAAATTCACGGACGCGCAGTGCGCGCCCCTACATATGGCGATTTGGTTGCGAAATTCACGGACGCGCAGTGCGCGCCCCTACAGAACATTATTATGGACAATTGCGAAACCCACGGGCGAACGGAGTTCGCCCCTACATTGATAAAAATTACAGACAACAGTAAAATTATTTCTGTATTCTGCACTAAATTAAAAAGGAGAAAAATCATGACAGACAACAACACATTTATCACGGAATCGACCGTGCAAAACCCGCCCCCTGTGCAAAAAACCTACTCAATCCCGCGGCAAATTTGGCGGGCGGTGAACATGCCGCTGATTTACCTTGGTATGCAGGTTGTGCTGACCTTTGTAATCACCGTCGGCTACGGGGTTTGGGTCGGTATCAGTGAGGGTCTCGGCGGTGAGGGTGCCGAGATTGACGGCGAGGCTTTGGCCGAGAATATCGCCAATTTCGGCGTGAGTAATGCAATGCTGATTACGCTAATCAGCGGGCTTTTGAGCGGGCTTATATTTATGCTCATTTGGAATAAGGAGCGGCGTTTTCTGCCGCCGAAAACGCGGGCGTTCAGCCTGCAAAACGCAGTCGTCGTCATGTTGCTCGGGTTCGCGCTGAATATTTTGGTCAATTCCTTTTTGGAGTTTTCGGGGCTGTATGAGCGGTTTACCTCCTATGACACGGTGGTTGACATGATTGTGTCGGGTTCGTTTGTGCTACGGCTGATTACAATCGGGATTGTCGCGCCGATTGTTGAGGAGCTTTGCTTTAGGGGATTGCTTTTCAACCGCTTGAACAACGGGAAAATGCCGGTCGTCGGCGCGATGATTATATCGTCGCTAATCTTCGGGATTGTGCATTTGAACCTGCTCCAAAGCTCCTACGCATTTGTCCTCGGTATGTTTATGGTAATCGTTTATTACTTGTATCAGACTATTTGGGCGGCGATAATTATTCACGTTGCGATTAATTCGTTTACTGTGTGTTTGGCGGGTCTTGAGGAGATAAACAGCGCGGTAATGCTTGTGATGATTGCAATGAGCGTGGTGTTCGTGGCGGTTTTTGCGGCTGTTACTGTTAAGCAGTTGAAAGGGGTGAAGAATAATGGCAGTTTTAATAGTTAAGGTAGGCGTGGTTTTGGTGGGGCTTTTCGCGGTTATTATTATTAAACATTTTCGGGATAAGGAAAGGATGTAGGGGCGGGCATTGCCCGTCCGCCAAAAATACGGTGTTCGTGTGGGGTTACGGGCGCGCCGTGGAAACTCGCCAGAAATACGGTGTTCGTGTGGGGTTACGGACGCGCAATGCGCGCCCCTACAGAACATTATTATAGACAATTGCGTGATAAGGAACGAATGTAGGGGCGGGCATTGCCCGTCCGCCAAAAATACGGCGTTTGTGTGGGGTTACGGACGCGCAATGCGCGCCCCTACAGAACATCACTAATAAAAGGAGAAAAAATTTATGGCATTAGTAGTAAATAATCTCGTCAAGAAATACGGCGATTTCACCGCCGTTGATAATCTCAGTTTCAGTATCGGGCAACCGGGGGTCTTTGCACTGCTCGGCACTAACGGCGCGGGGAAGACTACCTCAATCCGTGCGATTTTGGGCATGCTGACTAAGGAAGACGGCAGTGTCACTTGGAAGGGCAAGGATTTGTCGGTGGTGGAAGAAAAGGTCGGGTACTTGGCGGAGGAACGCGGGCTGTACGCGAAGTACACTATCTGGGAGCAGATGTTGTACTTCGCTGAGCTCAAAGGCATGAAACGCGCCGCCGCAACTGTGGCTATAAAGTATTGGCTTGAGCGATTGGGCGCGTACGAGCATATCAAAAAGCGGGCAGAACAGCTCTCAAAGGGCAATCAGCAGAAAGTCCAGTTGGCGGCCGCGCTGATTGCCGACCCGGAGTTGCTGATTTTGGACGAGCCGCTGTCGGGCTTAGACCCGGTTAATACCGACTTGTTCAAGTCGGTGATACGTGAGGAGATTGACAAGGGCAAGTATATAATTATGTCGAGCCATCAAATGCCCACCGTTGAGGAGTTTTGCACCGAGATTGTAATTATGCACAAGGGGCGGGTTGCGTTGCAGGGTAACTTGAATCATATTAAAAAGGGATACGGCAGAATCAAGCTGTCGGTCAAGGCTGATGAAGATATACTGCCGCTTGCATTGGATTGCGGGTTAGTGGTGGAGCGGCAGACCCCGAATGAGACCGACTTTAGGGTGGGCGATTCCTCGCAACCGGAGATGTTCTTGAAGAAGGCGCTTGAGCTGGGGATTACTGTGGTAAAATATGAACTGCGAGAGCCAACTCTGCATGAAATATTTGTGGAGAAAGCAGATGGGCAAGTTAGAAATCCCTTGCCGGATTCAGAAAAGGCGCGGGAAGCAATTCACGCAAGTGAAAGTCCCCTTGCGCCAACAGACTTATCAGATTCAACAAACTATAGGGCGCAAGGAGGTAAAAATAATGTTGGTTAAAGGGTGGGATAAAGTTTTTAAGTTTACGTATATACAGTTGCTTAAAAGCAAGACTTATATTATAAGTACGGTCGTGATTTTGGTGGTGATGTTTCTGATTGCGGCGTGTATGAATTTTTTGCCGGGGCTTTTGAGTGATACTGCGGATTCGCAGGATTCCGCGAGCAGCACGGTCTTCGGCGGGATTGAAAAGGTGATTATCAACGACCAAAGCGGGATTAGTCCTGCCCCCGATTTCAGCTTCTTGGGTGAACTCGGAGTTGATGTCGTCATGATTTCGGACGGTGAGGTCGAGGCGAATGTGAACAGGCTTAGTCAAAGCAGTGAGCCTGAAATCCTTGTCGAGCTTACTAAGGAAATTTGGGGGTTTTCGCTGTTGGCGTCACGCCCCGAAAGTATTACCGGGGACGATTGCCGCGCTGTTTTGGGGGTGCTGAACCATTATGTTTGGAATAGTCATTTAGTGTCGCTCGGTGTGCCCGCGGATAGGGTTGACGAGGCGTGGGGGCATGTGTCAACGCAGGTGACGGTTGCGGGTGAGGCCCCGCACAACGAAATCGCGTCACTTATGGCGTCGCTTTTGCCGATGTTGTCGTCGATAATTCTGATTATTTTCATACTTTCATACGCGCAATTTACGGGCCAGTCAATCGCTATGGAAAAGACTTCGCGGGTTATGGAAACGCTCTTGACTTCGGTGCGGCCGATGGCTGTAATCCTCGGGAAGTCGCTCGGTGTCGGCTTGGCTTCGTTCACGCAATTCTTAATATTAGGATTGGGGAGCGCGTTGGTTGCGGTCGTGGTCGCGCCTTTTGGTATACTCGGCGAGGTCTTCGGCATGATTGAAGTTTCGAGCGAGAGCGTTGAATTAATCAAGGTTGCCTTTGATGAAGTACTTGTGAATTTCAATCCGCTTGCCATTATTTGGATAGTTTTAATTTTCATCTTGGGGTTTTTCTTTTACTCATTGATTGCGGGGCTTTTCGGGGCGAGCGTCAGCCGTATTGAGGACTTGCAATCGGCAATGTTACCGCTGAATCTTATCGGGATTTTCGGGTTTTACCTTGCTTACATTTCGCCCGCGTTCAGCGTGGCGTCGGAGGGGGTAAACGTCATGGAGCGGCTTAGTTACTACCTGCCGATTTCGTCGCCGTTTGCTTTGCCGGGTGCGATTCTGTCGGGTACAATGGGGACTTTTGAGACACTGCTTTCGGTGTTGGTATTGGCGGTCTGCGGTGTGCTCATGCTGATGTTTGTCGCGAGGGTCTACGAGGCGATTATTTTGCACACCGGTAATAGGATAAAACTTGGTGCGATGTTGAAGTTGGCTAAAAAGAAGTAAATAATACTTACTATATATAGTCGGTCAATTTAAGAATAGTCTTGTCTTTGCGGTCTTTTTGCCGCCATACTGCGTTAAATTTTTCCGCAATGCACAAAGCATTACGAAAAAATTTGCCTTGTATGACGACAAAAATCCTCGCAAATCCTTCAACTATTCTTAAACTGACCGACTATACTACTTGACATTTGAGTTTTTTTGTGGTATGATTGTAGATGTAAAATTATTTTAGGAGGATTTGAAAATGAAATCAATCTGCAAAATTATTCTTGCGAGTATACTTGTACTTAGTCTTTTGGCGGGGTTTGTGGCTTGCACCGAGGAAGAAAGTGTAACTCCTGCCGCCGGTGGAACGGTTGAGTCTGACCCCGGCCCGACCCCACGTACTGCCGAACCCACTGAACCCACTGAACCCGGTGAACCCACTGAAGTTGACGAACCCATTGAACCCGACGAACCGGGCGAAATCGACCCCGACATTGACATCGACATCGACTTTGACGACCTTGACCTTGACGACATGTTCGGCGACATTTTCGGCGGCCTTGACACTGAATCGGACATCACGCCTGAGGAGTTAGTGACGATGTACGCGGCTATGGTAGACAAACTCATTGACTTGGCAATAAGATTTGAAGCCAACCCCGACAAGGACGCCTTTGCGGCCGAAATCGAGGCTGTGGGGACTGAGGTTTTTTCGGTGTCGATGATGGCTATAGGTGTGGCAATGCAATTGGGGGCCGACGAGGATGCTCTTGAGTACCTCACGGAGGAGTTGCAAGCACTCGCCGAGAAGTTGGAGCCTTACGAGAGTATTGTTGAAATTATGTTTGAGGATGTTTTCTAAGGAGATTTAGCTGTTGTACGGGCGGGCATTGCGCGCCCCTACAATATCCCCTACATATGTTTCATGAACTTAGTGGGGGGCAGAGGGGGGTAGTAGGGGTATGACGGCGCAGATAGCCGCACGCCCGCGTTCTACGCTTGATAAAGCTTAACTTTCTCCCCCTCAAGACTTTTAAGAAACACAAACCCTATGCGATTGCAGACTTTTCAAGTAGATGAAACCTGTCAAGTCGTGAGGAGCAAAGTTTCATGTCGAGGAAGTGGAATTAGAACAGCTTGTGTGGCGGGCTGGCGGCTATCTGCGCCGTCATACCCCTACTACCCCCCTCTGCCCCGATTGCCCCTTAAAACTTGCAAAAATTTTGCAACCTTTGAGTGTCGAGCTTTGTTTTATAATCAAAAGCCTAAACTGAAAGGGGTTTATCATGAAAATTAGAATTATTCTCGCGGGTGTACTCGTAATTGCGCTTTTGGCGGGGATTGCGGCTTGTGGTACGGGCGACACGGAAGGCACGGAAGGCTTGCCTGAGGTGGTGATTCCCGAGACGCCGCCGACAACTGCTGATGATAGTCAAGGTTATTTGGACGGGTTGGACGAGCAGGACGAGTTGGACGAGCAGGACTTTCGGGAGGGCGGCGCGGTGAACCGCGTGGTGGCGCATGATGATAGTGAAAACGGCAATTATTCCGCAACTGAACCGCCCGAGCCTTATGACAACATGCCGTATTATGACCCGCATGACCGCCTTGATAATCATGAGATTCCGACGTTCGATTACCCGTACGACACCGCTTTTGACGCCCTTGATTATCAAGATTTGCTTGATATTTTATTGGACGTTGCGAATGTGACAAAGGCGACGGTTTTCGAGGAGCTTGAGGTTATGGTTCTGAACCTCGTGGATTTAGCCGAAAGATACCAAGCCAATCCGGATTTAGACGCCTATATGGACGAATTTATATCTTGGTATGAAAATTCTTATCTTCTTTTTCAAGCGACTAATTACTTAACGGAATTGTTTTGGGTGTTAGACTACGACCTTTCCGATGCCTTTGACGAAGAACTTGACAGCTTGTTTGAAACTCTTGAGGAACGGTATGAGGCTTATGAGGAAACTCTCGACTTGTTTGTTGATGAATACATAGCATCGTATGTGCCGTTTTCGGAATTCACGCTCGGTAGGCAGAAATATGCTATTGGCGATAATGACTTCGGGCGACTTGGAGTTGAAGACTTGTTGGCCGTTTGCGTGGATATTTCATACATTATGGCGGCGAAATTTTTGCACGAAATGGATGCTTTTGCCGACAGTTTCATTGATGTTGCCGAAAGATACGAGGTCAACCCCGAGTTGGATTTTTTTGCAGACGAGGTCGAAACTTTGACCGAGCTGTATTTGTACTATGAAGATGTATATGAGCCGATAGAGGATTTGTTTAGGTGGTTTGTTGGTGAAATTAATTATGGGATTTACGATGCCTTTGAGTACGAATTTGATAAAATTATTGATAAATTATACCCTTATTATGATACTGCGGAGGTTCTATTCGGTGGTTATAATATAGATATAATTAGTTAAAATAAAATAAAATTAAGGAGTAAAAAAATGAAATCGAGACTTAAAATTATTCTCGCGGGTGTGCTTGTGATTGCGCTTTTGGTGGGGGTTACGGCGTGTGATACCGGGAACGATGACACCGTAACAACGCCGCCCGAAAACGACAACCCGACCCTTGACGGCGGCAACTTGAACACCGAAAGTGACCCTAACTTGAACAGCGAAGTCGTGACATTTGACCTCGACGACGAGGATTTTGACCCGTTCTCGCTTGTTGAGGGCTTGGCTGTGGACGAGTTTTTGGCGGATTTGGAGGTCTACACAATCTACCTCATCGACTTGACCCAGCGGTTTGAGGCCAATCCCGACAAGGACGCTTTTGCTGATGAGCTTGCGGTGTTGGCCGAGGAGTTTGAGCTTTTCGCCTTTAAGGCGACTTTGCTGGCGATGCAGTTGGAGGAAAACGACGACGAGGCGGTTGATTATTACAACTCGGAGTTGGATAGAATCAGCGGGTTGATTACGCCGGAGGTGGCGCAGGTGCTTGATTATTTGATTTTTGATGATATGTATTAGGTTGATTTTGTGCGCTGTGAGAACCCCGCCTTGCGGCGGGGTTTTTTGTTGGTGGTATTTTATTGTAGGGGCGACCGCCCTCGGTCGTCCGTGTGTTTTTGCGGCGTTTCCGTGGAATTGCGGGCGAACGCAGTTCGCCCTACGCTGAAAAAAATTTTCTGTGGTTAATAATTTTTAATGTAGGGTCGGGCTTCCATGCCCGACCGTTCATTTCGCGTTGTTCGCGGGCGGGCATGGAAACCCGCCCCTACATTTTGCGGGGACACGGCAAACAAGACGTTGTTTACGGGCGAACGCAGTTCGCCCCTACGCTGAAAAAATTTTTCTGTGGTTAATAATTTTTAATGTTGTAGGGGCGAACTGCGTTCGCCCGTAATTCCGCGGAAACATCGCAAATTCCACGGAAACACCGTAAAAACCCGCGGACGACAGG
>WRMK01000087.1 GCA_009777155.1 Oscillospiraceae bacterium | reverse complement strand
CTAATAGGTTTGCTCTCTATTGCAAGTTTTCCCTCGCCTATGGGTTTGTACTTCTTAAAAAGTCTTGAGGGGGAGAAAGTTAAACTTTATCAAGCGTAGAACGCGGGCGTGCGGCTACTTTGCGGCGGCGCAGACATAGACCCCTACTACCCCCCTCTGCCCCCCACTAAGTCCCTGAAACCCTCCCCCTACAATATGTAGGCGCAGTATGTAGGGGCGCGCATTGCGCGTCCGTGAGTTTCGCAATCGCCTATAACCCAAAAAGGAGCCCCCCATGAAAACCCTCACCACCAAAACCCTCCAAAAACTCGCGCCCGCCTTTTTCCTAATCATCGCCGCCTGCGTGTCGCTCCTGCTCTATCGCTTTGGGGCGGGCGTGCCGCATACAAATGTGACTTGGACTGACGGCGTCACCGATTTGCGGGATTTTAATTTCACGTCGGCAATCGCGCACCCCCTCGGTGCGGAGTTTTACCCGGGCGCGCTTTTGCCCTTGAACGAGCTTGAATTTGCCACACCCGGCACATGGGACAGCTCTGCAAAATACAACACAGTGCGGGTGCGTATGCTCGTCCCGGACGGCGATTACTTGATTTACGGCAAAAGCCCCGACTACGCATCGCGTGTCTACATAAACGGCGAATTGACCGACACAATCGGGCATATTGACGAGCAGGACGAACGCAATAACACCTACCACGTAACCCAATTCCGAACCTTGGCGCGCCCCGAAAACGGCGCAATCGAGGTAGTTTTTCATGTGGCGGGCATCGTCCGCGACGGCTCGGCGTTTCACGGGCTGTTCATCGGCGAGTACAGACTTGTCGAGGCGCAACTGTTCCGCGATACCGTCTACGGCCTGATTCCCGTGATAATATTTCTGACCTGCGCCCTGTTTTACATCGGCTATTTTATGTTCATGCCGTCGGTCAAAACCAACCTGTGGTTCGCGCTAATCGCGCTTATCATCGGCTTATTTATATCGCAAAACTGGAAAATATCATTCTCATTATTCCCGAATATGGAGTACCGATTGGAGTTTTTTTGGTATCACGTTCTGCTACTTTTAGTCTGCATTTGCTACTCGTTTTTCGCCCACTCGCTGTTCAAAATACCGAGGGCGGTTCCGCTTGTAGTCTGCGGGTTCAGCGCGGTGTTGACGATTATGTTTGTGGTACTTCCGGTCGGCATTGCGGCGCGGTTTTTGGCGGTTCACACGGTATTTATTTTCGCGGTCATGGCGGCAAATATAATCCTAATCACCCTCCGCATTAAGCACTTCCAAAAAGAACACGCCATATCTTTCGGCGGGCAGATAATCTTCATGTTCAGCGGCGTTTTTGACCTACTGGGGCTGCGATTCATGGGCTTCTGGGACTTCTCGACTATCGGTATGCTTATATTTTTGTTCACACAAATGGTCGCCATGTATCTTGTGAATAATCGCGCAGTGGTAAACGAGCAAATATTAGCCGCCGAAAACGCCTCACTCGGCAAGCTAAACGCCATGAAAACCGAGCTTCTCGGGAACATTTCGCACGAGATGAAAACCCCGCTGACCGTCATCTCCAACATGGCACAGCTCACCGCCCGCCGCTCCGCAGACACCTACATACAAGAGAAGATGAAAATCGCCACCGCTGAGGCACTGCGCCTAAAGTCGAAGGTTGGGCAGTTGCTCAAAGTGGCACGGTTTGAGGACGCGGGAATAGCGTGGGAATTTGAACCCACCGACATACGCAAACTGCTCAATGACACCGTCCACACCTGCTTTCACTCATTGGACGAGCATAACAATAAACTCTCGGTAATACTCCCCGAAAACCTGCCCCGAATCAAGGCAGACCGCAGCCATCTGCCCGGAGTAATCATCAACCTAATCGAGAACGCCGTGCGGTTCACACGAGACGGCGAGATAGTCGTAAATGCGGCACATGAAAACAATTCAGTAACCGTATCGGTAAAGGACAGCGGTTGCGGCATGACCGAGGAACAGCAAGAGCATATATTTGAGCGATTCTTCGTCGGGGACAAGTCCACCGGTACAGGATTAGGCTTGTACATCTGCAAAAAAGTCATCGACGCTCACGGCGGCGAGATATTCGTAACGAGTGAACCAAACCGCGGCACAACCGTGAGTTTTACACTGCCGGTAATTTAGAACCCGTCTCCACAAGCAACGCACCGCCGTTTAGCGGACGGGCAATGCCCGCCCCTACAATATGTAGATGAAACATAAAAATAAATCGCGCATGTAGGGGCGCGCAATGCGCGCCCGTTGGTCTCACAACCGTGAGTTTTACAATACCCGTTTATAAGGAGAACCACCGATGAACACCATACTTTTAATCGAAGACAACGCCAAAATTTTAGAGTCCAACAAGGAATACTTAGAGGCCGAGGGGTACACCGTCTACGCCGCCGCAACCTTGAAACACGGCGCGGAAATACTGCGAAATCGGGACATTGACCTAATCATTCTTGACATCATGTTGCCCGACGGTTCGGGGATAGATTTCTGCGCCGAAATTCGCAAAAGCCACGAGATTCCCGTGCTGTTCCTGACTTGTTTGGAGGAGGACACGTCACTTGTCGAGGCGTTGAAAGCAGGGGGCGACGAGTACATGACAAAGCCGTACAGGCTTGACGCCTTGTCGGCGCGGGTCATGGCACTTCTGCGGCGTGTCCGCATTGAACGCTCCGCCCCGGAAATCTTCAAGGTCGGCCCGCTCACGGTCGATTGCGGCAAGCGCATGATGTTCCTGAACGGCATGGATATGTTGCTAAAACCCAAAGAATTTGACCTGATGCTGACACTGCTCAGAAGCATGGAGCGGCTGTTCTCGGCAGAAGAATTATACACTCTCGTATGGTCGGGGAAGGCGGTTGACACCCGAACCGTCACCGTGCATATCTCGTCACTGCGTAAGAAGTTGGAGGAATCGCCGTTTATTATAACGACCGAACAGCGGAAGTATTATAGCCTATCAATGGAATAATTCTCAGAGCATGTTCACACTATCCGAAACGCTCATATTTTAGCCAATTTTCCGCCAGACTGCGTTGAAATTTTCCGCAATGCACAAAGCATTACGAAAAATTTCGCCTTGTCTGGCGAAAAATTTGCTTAAAATCTAAGCATTTCGGATAGTGTGAACAAGCTCTCAATTAATTTTCGTTAATCAAGCGAAAAGTGTCGTGAAAAATGGTATACTTATGATTGTGTGAACAAAAACCAACATAGGAGCGTATCTTTTTATGAAACGGATAGGCATTAAAATCACGGCAATCATGCTGTGCGTAATTTTACCGGGGATTCTTATAACGGCAGGGATTGCCACGGTTATATTGAGCGGCGTTATCTCAGATGTTTCTATGGAAAAAGTCCGAAAGGATATGCAAAACGAGCTGACCCAAATGGATAGCTGGTTGGCTGAACAAGTGGCGATTATGACTACATTAGCGGGGGTACTCGCCGAAAAGCAGGAGGATATACGCGCCTTGGAGGAGTACCTGCTTGAGAACCCCGATACGCCATATGAGCCGACCGTGCAACCCATGCTAAAATCGGTCTTGGATAATAATGACGCCTATTTTGACGTATACATGGGCTTCCCGAACGGCAGGGCGCAGGCAAGCAACGGGTACATTTTCGACTATGCGGCAGGCTGGACCTCCTATCACCGCGGTTGGTACATACTCGCAATGACCGATACACGCAAAGCGCATATTACCGAGCCGTATGTGGACGCGCAAACCGGCGACTGGTGCATTACCGTGGACCACGCTGTTGTGAGTAATGGCGAGGTAATTGGTGTTGTCGCCGCCGATATATTCCTCACCGACTTGCAAGCAATGTTGGCGGGCGCGGACTTGGGCGGCGAGGGCCATTCAATGCTGTTGGACAAGGACGGGTATATCTTGGCGCACCCCGATGAGACCTACGCGCCTTACTACGACCCTGTTGAAGACGCCGAGTTTTTTAAGAAAATCACCGAAGTGCAAGGCGGGATTTACGCGGACGTTTGGCGGGATACAAGAAACTCGGGCGCAGTCGTCAAAAGCACCGACGAAAACGGCGTCACGAATTATTATATCAGCGGCGTGTTGCCCGTGTCGGGGTGGCAGATGATGTCGGTATTGCCCGCGAAAGTCGTGTCGCGGCCGATTACTACTGCGGTACTTGTGGTTATTGCCGCCACGCTTGCCGTACTGTTTGCGGCGGCACTGCTTATATTTACATCGTCGTCCCGAATTATCAGTAAGCCTATATCCGCTTTGACCTCACTTATGAAAAAAGCCGGGCAAACCGGCGACCTCACGCAGTTGCCCGAAGATGCCGCGAACATACGCAAATACGCCGAAATTGACGACGACATGGGGCATTTAATCGCCGCATCGGCCGAATTTGTGCGGCATGTCTCGGAAGTCGGGCGGGTACTGGAAACAGTTGCAGACGGCGACCTTACGCAGGAAATCGTGTTACTTTCCGACAAGGATACTATAGGATTCTCACTGCAAAAAATGCGGGATAATCTCAACCGCATGTTCCGCGAAATTTACACATCGGCGGCGCAAGTTTCGTCCGGCTCAAAGCAGATTGCCGACGGTTCGCAGGAGCTTGCACAAGGCTCAAACCTGCAAGCCGCCGCCGTTGAGAAGCTTTCGGTGTCAATCGCCGAAATCGCCCAAAAGACCAAAACAAACGCGGAAATGGCGGGGCGCGCCGCCGAGTTTGCCGATACGATTAAGCAGAGTGCCGAAAAGGGCAGTCACCGAATGGATTCAATGATGGAGGCGGTTCACGAGATTAACCAAGCGAGCCAAAACATCGGCAAGGTCATCAAAGTCATTGACGATATTGCGTTTCAGACGAATATACTCGCGCTGAACGCCGCTGTTGAAGCGGCGCGGGCGGGTCAGCACGGCAAGGGCTTCGCAGTTGTCGCCGAGGAAGTCCGCAACCTTGCCGCAAAGAGTGCGGACGCCGCAAAAGACACAGGCGGGCTGATTGCAAACTCGATTGAAAAAGCCGAACTCGGCGCGAGAATAGCGGGCGAGACCGCATCAAGCCTCGGCGAAATCGTCTCGGGCATAAGCGAGAGCAGCCAGATTGTGTCGCAGATTGCCATGTCTTCCGAGGAGCAGTCCGCCGATATTGCACAGATTAACATGGGCATCGAGCAGGTCGCACAAGTCATACGGCAAAACAGCGCAACGTCCGAGTCGACCGCCGCCGCATCGGAGCAAATCAGCGGGCAGTCGGAGATGTTGGAGGATTTGATTGCGAGGTTTAAGGTTGGGGAGGGGTGATTTTCTCGTGGCGGGTGGTTGCCCCGATGTGGCGTTATGAACCGCCGCCCTTGGATGGCGGCGGTTTGTTTGCAATCAAATGAAACTGAACGGGCGGCTTTTGGGGGCAAAAGGTTAGTCAAAAACAAAAACCTCCCCCCTCAAAATATCCAAAAACCACCAAACCGCCCCCTCCCCCTCACGATTAAACCCAATCTGCAAATAATGCACACCATCAACAACCCTATAATTCGAGTAAGAAACATCGCCCATATTCAACCCCGCCGCAATCTCACGCAGTTGCGTATACGACAAAACAAACCTATCGCCTATCAAAACAGGCCGGTCCCATTCCGTGTACTCCACAGGAAAAGCCGCTCGTATTTCGTCTAATTCCTCGTCCGTAAAACTTATTTCATTTATATCAACCGACTGCTTTGAAATCATGGCAAAACTGCCGTCCGCATTTTTCCTTACTGTGTTAATAAAGTAGTCCTCGACCCAAAATGTAGGACCGTGAGAGTCGAAAAAGTCTACAGTGACGACATGATACAGCCCGTTTTCTTGTTCACGAATCGCAAGGGTTTTGTTGAATGTGCCGAACCCGCCGCCCGCCGAATATATCGGGATAATCGCCACGGCCTTTTCCACATCGTCCCAAAACGCTTTATATTGTGTGTTCAAAAGCAAGCCGGCGTTTTCCGATTCCGCTGTATAATAACCGCCAAAGCCGCCCCACAAGGGGCGGCTTTTTTAACAAAATACCAAGTCGGCGTGACCATACTTACCCGAATCTCCTAACCTCGGCTTCCTGCAGTGAAGTTGTTCCGAGGGGCGACGGCTGCCCGTTCCGTCCTCAGTGGTATTATTGTATTTTCATTATATCATATATTTTTCCTTTTGTCAAGCACAAATAATTTGCCTTCTTTGGCAAAATTTTTAACCCTGTTCGGGTGTATTTCGTACAATGTGCGAGCGTAATAATCGCCGTCTACCGCAATTCTCACAGCGACCTTTACATTTTTCTTGAATATTTTTATGAATTCAATCGAGCCGTCGTCTTCACTTATGCCGACAAAATCAGGATACGTCACGATTTTACCTATGCGCCCTATGTATTTTTCATAATCCTGCGGGTGGCGGCTTTTCATGTGAGCCCTGTTCGATTCACCGAGAAATATCGCCGTCCCCTCCGGAACATCAAGCCCCAACAATTCTATAACTTCCCGCGAAAACTCCCCTATTTTTTCAATCATCGCCCTTTCCCTCAACCAATTATTCCCTATTCATTATTCACCATCAATTCAAATACTCCCCCGCCCGCCCCGTATCATAAAACTCCATCCCATACTTCTTCAACTTATCGGTAATCTCCGCCGACAACCCCTCGTCCACCTCCAAATAATCCAGTTTCCGCTCCAACAGCGACCGCCGCGCCGCCTTTTTCACATAAGCATTTCTCTGTGGCGGCGTGTCGTCGGCTTTTTCCACCTTCTGCGGGGTCAAGCGGTATCGCTTCATGAGCATTTGCAGGTTAGTCGTCTCAATCTCGCTGAACTGCGCCGACATAACCGCCGCCTTGCATATCCCGGAGACGTAACTGCGGGTAATCAGAAACTTATGTACCGTCGCAAGTGTAATCAAAAACTCCTCAAGCGGGCAGAAATTATTGCTGTTGCCGAAACACAGGGTAATGGAATCAATGCCGCCGTCAAACGCCGTAATCGCCGACGAAAGCGCGCCGAGCGTGGTATTCAGCGGGCAAATATCAATCGGCACAGCAAACATCATTCGTATCTTAAAGAGCATATTCGCAAATTCTTCCTGCGAATCCCCGTTAAAATCGCCAACCAATCTCAGCAGCTCAATATGCGTAAGATTAATATTTTCGGACACAATCCTAAGCAACGCCAAAACATCGGCGTCCCCGGTATTTATCTCCAAGATAACGGGGATTTTTATTTTGTTGATAAAATGGGAATACTTGAGCGGCAACACAGCATAGGCAAACGGCAGGCTGTTCGCAACCAGAATTTCCTCGGGCCGCTCAACCCGGAATATGTACATCTCGGGGCGGTCCAAGACGATGGGCAAGGTCTTCTTATCGCCCGTATCAACCGACTCATCAAGATACGCAATCCGCACCAAAGCAGGTAAATCAATCTCGACATAATCCGCGCCCGCCTCGATTAAGGCGTTCGTGTACATCAAAATATCAGATTTATCCACAATCGGGAGAAACGAAGTCCCCGCAAGGCTCCTATCAATTATAGCCGTTCTCATTTTAATCACCCTTTTAAGCTTAATACAGCTATTATAACACACTATCTCCAAAATTTCAACCAATTTTTCAAAAAAACATATTGCTTTTTATTTGAAATTATGGTATACTTTTCAAGTAAAGGTCAAGTAAAGGCAATACTATACTCCTTTATGCCATAAATATCCACTGCTTTACGCACATATTTTCCGCCATACTTCGTTAATTTTTGCTTAAATATAAGCGTATATTCGCACAAAAATTGCCTTGTCTGACAAAAAATCTGCACGCAAATCAGCAAACATTTATGGCATAAAGGAGTATAACCGACTTTAGGAGGATTTATGAACCTTTCCACATTCGAGCTTTTATGCGAGGCATCGCGCCTATCTTTCGGCGACACCGAGCGAGCAGACTTCATGCAGTCTTTAGACGCAATGGTCGAGCTTGCAAGCGTCGTCAAGCAGTACGACTGCGTTTACGACAACACAGCGGGCGTCCCCCGCACGTCATTGAGCAACCTGCGCGAGGACACCGCAACCCCGTCTTACCCCCCCGAAAAACTCTTGGAGAACGCCGAGGCCCTATTCGATTGCTACGTAATTCCGAAAATAATGGAGTGAAATTATGGAAATGATAAACGAGACCGTCAAGAATCTGCGTATTAAGCTTGACCGCCGCGAAATCGGCGCGCGGGAGCTTTGCGCCGCCTACTTAGCGCAAATCCGCGACCTCAACCCCGCCCTGCAAGCCCTCACGGCCGTCTTCGAGACCAACGCGCTCACACACGCAGAGCAGTCGCAAAAACTCATCGACAAAGGTGGCGCAAACCCGCTCATAGGCATACCTTACGCCGTTTCCGACAACATTATGACGGCAGGAAAGATTACCACCTGCGCCTCAAAAATGCTGGCGAATTTCACCCCGCCCTACGACGGCGCAGTGATTGAAGCCCTCAAAGCCGCTCACAGCCCGCTCATAGGCAAAACCGCCCTGAAAGAATTTTCAATCGGCGGGACTTTTCAGTCGGGCGCGGCGGTCAGCTCGGGGTTCATACCCTTCTCGATTGACTCCGACACAGGCGGGGCATTGCGGCACTCGGCGGCATACAACGGCATGACGGGTCTACGCCCGACTTACGGCCGCGTCTCGCGGCACGGTTTGGCGGCACACGCAAGTTCGCTCGACCAAATCGGCGCAATCGCCAAAACCGCAGAAGATTGCGCGATTGTCCTCAACACAATCGCCGGCAAAGACCCCCGCGACATGATGACGTTCGCCACAGACGAAGACTTCACCGCAAGTATCGGCAAAGGCATAAAAGGCCTCACAATCGCCCTGCCCAAGCAGTTCTACGGCGAAGATATCGACAGCGACGTAAAGTCGGCAGTCCGCCTTGCCGCCGAAAAGCTACAAGCCGAGGGCGCAACCCTGATTGAACCCGAAACAACCATGACCGACTACGCAACCGCAGTCTACTTCATACTCGCAAGCGCAGAAGCCTCAAGCAACCTCTCCCGCTACGACGGCGTGACCTTCGGCGAACGCGGACAGGGAGCGACTTTCTTCGAGCAAATTACCGACTCGCGCAGTAAGAATTTCGGCGACGAGGTCAAGCGCAGAATCATGTTCGGGAACTTTGTATTGTCAAATCTTGACAATAATTACACCGAGTTTTACGAAAAAGCCTTGGCTCTAAGGCAGAAAATCCGCGCCGAGTACGACGAGATTTTCAACACCGCCGATTTAATTCTCACGCCGACTTTGCCGAGCATTCACCCCGAAAATTTCATGGCGGGCTTTTGCACAATCCCGCCGTCACTCGCGGGCCTGCCCTCAATCACCACATCCTGCGGCGTCACCCCCCTCGGAATCCCCATAGGTATGCTGTTAACCGGCAAGCGACACGCCGAGAAAACCGTTATCCAAGCCGCAGATTTTTACGAAAGTCTTTGAACAAGTTTCACGCACTGAAAGCGGGAGTAGTAGGGGGGTGGGGGTAGGTGGGGGTACGGCGGGGGCAAATCAAACCGCACGCCCCCCGGCTCCGCTTGATAAAGTTTAACCTTCTCGAGCCGC
>WRMK01000086.1 GCA_009777155.1 Oscillospiraceae bacterium | reverse complement strand
TGTAAAAGAATTAGAGTTTGAATTGGCATTAGTATTAGAAAAACTAAAGCCGTTCGCCACGGAAAACGGCGTAATTGCAGACTTTCTCACCCCACAAGAAGCCACGGAACTGCTCACGAAACTGCGCCCCCTACTCGACAACTCCGACCCCGAAGCCCTTGATTACTTGCCGCAAATCCGCCGCCTACACGGCGGTGAGCAACTCGCAGAAGAAATAGACGACTTCGACTTTGAAGCGGCACTCAAAACAATGCAGAAATTATAATGCAGAATGCAGAAATAATTAAGATTACAATGCGCGTTTCCGACGGAAAACCGCTTGAAAATTAATTTATTTCTGCATTCTGCATTTTTATTTCTGCATTAATTGCGTTTCTGCATTAATTGCGTTTCTGCATTAATTTATAAATCCGTAATTCGACTTACCCTTCTTCTTAATATTATACATCGCCGTGTCCGCCATGCCGATTATCTCGTCAACTTTCTTAGTCGTGTCCTTAATCACGGCAATCCCGATACTGACATTGACCGACAACCTATCACCCACGTCGCAGACAAAGCCGTCTTTGAGCTTGGCAAGTATTTCCTCGGCGGTTTTCGCCGGGTCGTTAATCTCGGCGTTGCGTATACAAACCACAAACTCGTCCCCGCCGAAACGCCCCGCCATACCATATTTAGAGATAATGTCGTTAATTGAAATTGCAGTAAATCGCAGAACCTGGTCGCCGGTTGCGTGGCTGTAATTGTCGTTGAAGAACTTGAAATCGTCCACATCTATAAATAGTATAGCGAACTCATTCTTCCTCGCCGCAATCAGCTCAATCTCGTTGTTAATCAGCTCCTCAAGGGTTGCACGGTTGTAAAGGCTGGTAAGCGCGTCGTAACTTGCACGCGCCGACAAGATTTTCTCGCTCTTTTTTGCACGGTCGATGTCGATAATTACCCCGACGACCTTTACTATGTTGCCCTCCGCATCGTGAATCGCGCCCGAACGAATCAGCACCCAAACATAGTCGCCGAAGATATTCTTCCAACGGAACTCGTCTTGGCGAATTTCCTCACCTTTGGAGAGTTTTTCGAGGGTTTTCTTGTAATTGTCGGCGTCTTCGGGGTGGACTTTGCACTTGGCAAGGAAACTGTCTTCGTAGGAATCGGTCGGGGCGCGGTAGGAGAACTTCTTGCCGAAGTTGCTCGAGAAAAAGACGTTGCCGGTCTGGAAATTCCACTCAAACACGATACTGTCGCTCATCTCAACGACGGTTTTATACCGCCCCTCGCCGACTACCACGTTGTCAAGCAGGGCGTTGAACTCACTCGCCAAGTCGCCGTATTCGCTGGTTGCGGGTACGTTGATTCTGATTTCGTGGTCGCCACGGCGGATTCGCACCAACGCCTCCTTAATCACCATGAGCGGTTTGGTGTATTTGAGTACGAATAAAATACTCAGTATCGTCAATGCGGCCCCTAAGAAAATCGTGACGTTGAGCATAACCTGCACGGCATCAGTCGAGTGAACATACATGTTTTCGGTCTTGGACACAACCCCGATAAGCCACCCGGTGTCCCCGATTTTGTCGAACAGTGCGGAATAATTCTCCCTGCCGTAGTCATAGGTGAAAAATTCGCCGCCGTTGATAAACCTATCTTGTTGTGTAAACTCGTTGATTCTTATGTATTCGGGTGAACCCATCATGCCTTCGTCAAGATTTCCGCGCAGATGGTTGTCCAAAAGGTTACGGAGCGGGCAAATAAATATGGTCTTGCCGCCGAACGGAAGCCGCGAACGGCTCAAAAGCATTTCAAAATCATCGCCCGCAAAGGTGCACACCATATAATAGTTGTCGGCAATTTTGACATGCCGCAACAGGTCAAACTTGTTCTGTGAGCCGGCCGAGACGATTGCAAACAAGTCGTCGCCGTGCTCCTCAAGCTGTGCCCGCCGCACCGACGTCAGAAAGGCGCGGTGGTCTGCGCCGACCGAAAGCAGCGGCTCATTCGCCAAGTTATCGCCGGGGTCACTGCGGGTGTCATAGACGGTAATCCCGGTAATCCCGCTGCCCTTGTGCATAAACGCCGCAAGGGTATGCAACGCCTTGTCCTTAGGCGAATCTTCGTCAAGGGCTAAGTTGGCAATTTCTTCCTCATCGTCATCGACATCGGCAGAAAACCCGCCCGCCTCAACGTAAGCAATATAATCCACAACCCCCGGACTGCCGATTATCAGCTCGGTGCGGTGTTCATACAAGGCGAAGACTTCCTCAACGGTGTAGGCTTGCTTCTCGGAAAGCTCCCGCATCATTTCCTTGTATTGCGCCTCGGACGATTTTGACAAGGTTACGCCGACGACAGTGGTAAACAATACCATCGAAAACAACGAAAAAACAGCCATCGAAATTATCAGCATGGTTCTAATTTTCATCTGCAAAGCGTTCCTTTCTGTATAAATAAATAAGGACATACACCTACTCATGATAAGTATATCACAAAAAAAAGTAAATGTAAATAGATTATTAATAAAAATTTACGAAAATTTTCCTGTAATAATAAAAAAATATTGACTCATAATACTAACACAAAGGAAATTCCTTTGGATTACGTTGCACCTTGCGCGTAATAATAAAACTGATTAAAGAAATTCGTAACTGTTAATATAGTTTGATTTCAATTTCTTTATATTCGGAGGAGAAAATCATGGCAAAGAACAAAGAAGCTATGAATAGCATGAAAATGCAGGCTGCTAACGAAGTTGGCGTGCCTCTTAAACAAAACGGCTACAACGGCGACCTCACTGCGAAGCAAGTGGGTTCCGTAGGCGGCCAAATGGTGCGTAAAATGATTGAAAGCTACGAAAACAACAACAGATAGTTGGTTTCAACCGAGCTTTTTAAGGCAAAGGCGGCGAAAGCCGCCTTTTGCCAATTGACGGACAATTGACAATGGACAATTGACGAACAATTGACAATGGACAATTGACAATGGACAATTGCGGTGTCCGCCGTTGGCGGACGGTTTTAGACCTTAATAGGCGTGAATCATCTGATTGCGAGTTGTAAATTATTCAATCGGAAAACGTCGCGAAGCGACTCCACAATTGTCCATTGTCCATTATCAATTGTCAATTATTTCCCCGCCCGCAACGCCTGCTTCGCCTTCTTCAAATTCACCAGATTATGGGTCAGCAGCTCCTCGATTTCGGAGAGCTTGCCGTCCACGTATTCGTTGGTAGAATTTCTCAGCTGGTTGGACTTCTGCTGTGCCGAGGTCATGATTTCGTTTGCGCGCTGTTGGGCTTGCCGAGTGATTTCCTGCCCCGACACAAGCTGTTTTGCGCGGTCTTCGGCGCGTTTGATAATCCCGTCGGCCTCGCGCTTTGCCTCCTCGACAATCGACTTGCGGTCGTGGACTAATTTTTTGGCCTGTTTAATTTCGTTGGGTAAACTTAGCCGCACCTCCTCCACAAGGTCGCGGATTTTATCCACCTCGACCAAGCTTTTCTTGTTGGAAAAAGGTACCTGCATAGCTTTGTCAAGCGTATCGTCCATGATTTCGAGGATTTCCTCAATACTCAAACTCGCACTCATTTTTTCACAATCCTTTCTACATAATTGTAAATTTACTGTTAAATTTTTGTTAATTTACTGTTAAATATTTGTTAATTTTCTGTTAATTTTATCCGTTTTTCTTCCAATTTCGCCTGTATTTCGTGGAGAATCGCGGGCGGCACAAACGCGCTTATATCCCCGCCGAACATGGCAATCTGCTTAACCATGCTTGACGACAAGAAAGTACTCGCCACATCAGCCGCCAAAAAGACCGTCTCGGCTTTGTGGAACAGGTCTTTATTGACAAGCGCCTGCTGAAATTCCGCCTCAAAATCGGACATAGCCCGCAGACCTTTGATAATCACGTCGGCCTTTTTCTCACTGAAATAATCCACCAAAAGCCCGCAGTAACTGTCTATTTCGACATTCGGCAGCTTCCCGACCGTCCGCGCCAAAAAGTCCAGCCGTTGCTCCAAAGTAAAGAAGCAATGCGGCTTTGCGGGGTTAATCGAGACCAAGACTATCACCCTGTCGAACAAGGCGACGCCGCGCTTTACGATGTCGATATGTCCGTAAGTAACCGGGTCAAAACTGCCGGGATAAATTGCAACCTTCATATTTTCACCACCGCGCCGCCGTAATTCTGCTGAACATTTTCAGTAGATTGCGGCACGGGTTACGCCTTTCTGAAATTTTTTCACCGTTGTCTATAAATAGTCACGTGAGTTTTGCCATGTTTGTAAACCTTATACACTACATAATTTCCTACAATATCGTTGGTTTTATACTCTTTTTCGTGTTCGCAAATAATAATTCCCTCGGCGGCCATTTTCGGGACTAACAGCGGCAGGGTTCTGTTGATTAAATCCTGCCCATACGGCGGGTCTACAAAGGCTATGTCGAACACGGCGTCGGTCTTTTTCAAGAACGCCGCGACTGACAACGCCGACACCTCGGACTTGTCCGCAAACCCGCACAGTTGCAAGTTCTCGCGGACAATCGCGACTGCCTCTGCGGAGCTGTCGGCGAAGACCGCCCGCCTCGCCCCGCGGCTCAGTGCTTCAATGCCGAGCTGCCCCGTCCCCGCGAACAAATCCGCGACGACTTTACCGTCTATCTCAAACTGAATCGCGCTGAATATGGCTTCTTTTACCAAGTCGGCAGTCGGGCGCGAATCGTCGCCCTTAGGGGACTTCAACCTGCGCCCCCTTGCAGTGCCGGTGATTACTCTCATATTTTTAATACCATGCCGCACACACCGGCACAAATTTCAATGAAAATTGCGGCATGGGTCACGCCTTCCTTAATTATTTTCAAACTTTCCCCCTCCGCACCGCCACCGCCCACACAGCACGGCACGCGCCTTTCTATAACTATTCTCACCCAATATTATCGCACTCCAAAACAAGCACACCGCCACTCCCAACAACCCCAATTATCTCATCAAGAGAAATCTCCACAGTATAACGGAACCAGTTATCCGCATTATCGAAAATCAAGCAAACCCCGATTACCACTGCATCGCCGCGCACTTCCGCATTCGTAAGCTCAACCGAGTAGCCTTTATCGTAAAACTGCTCGGCATCGACAATCAGCGCGTTTTCCCCGGTCACGATATTGTAATAATATAGCGTGCCGCCGCGTGTGACCGTCCCCTGATTAAAGCCGACTATGACTAACAAATTCTCGTCGTCGAGCCAGTTTATACGCTTCGGTGTGTTGCTGTCGTGCATGCCGAAATCGCCCGTGTCGAAGGTCTCTCGCGTGACAATATCGAACACATAAGCAGGGATAGTCGAGCCGTCCGTGTTGCCGTTCCAACCGCCGAAAGCAAGCTTGGTTTTATCGGGCGAATTGGCAATTGGCGCGGAATATTGACTGCACACAAACACGATTTCGCCGCTGTCCCGATACTTTATACGAATATCTTGAGCGGATAAATCGGCGACAAATTCAACGCCGTCCATGAGTTCAACGTCGGCTATTATGCTCTCGAGACTCCACGGATTCACTCGTTCGGGCTTGACAAAATTCGACAATTCCGTGACATTAAAAGCCCCGTCCAATCCGCTGTACCAAAACCTATACTGCACCCCGTCAAAAACCACGACTTCGGCAGGGATAGTCTCGGAAACGTGGGTCGAATACTCGATATAGTAATCTTCCGTCAGCCTACCGACACTAAAAATTCTCTCGCCAAGATAAATTTTATCCTCGTCATCGTCATAAATAATCCCGTAAACACCAACGTCCGACACAGTCCCATCGGCAAGCAAAATAATTTTACGGTCGCCGCTGCCGTATCTAATGGGCGTTCTGCCCGCCAAGTCGCTCTCTGTGACGTTTCCCGCGTCATCAATCCGCAAGGTCAGCGCAGTCGGTACAGTCGGTAAAGCTGCTTGTTCCGATACGTCAAGTTCTTCTTCAAGCGGCTCCGGCTCCGGCGTTTCGGGTACACTCGGCTCCGCAGTTTCGGGGTTTTCGGACGGCGAAAAGAATTGCGGCGTGTCCGATAAAATATCGGGGAGCGGTTCAACTCGCGGCTCGGCGGTATCGCCACACGCAACAAAGCTTATCAAAACAAACCCAATTAAAACCAACGCATAAAACTTCCTCATAAACTCCTCCAAATCAAAACCCCCACAACCCCCGCAACAACCACCAAAACCCCGCCAATCCCAAAGAGTATTTTTGCCACAGTGAACAACGAAAAATCACGCAAGCCGTCTTCGTCAATTTGCAGGTTATACCCCCACTTCTTGCGGTAGGTAATGTTATAAACCCCACCGATAGGGTGTGTATCGGGCCACATACGATAACACTGAACCGCGTTTTTTTCAACCGTTTCGCCATTATCGCTGAAAGATATAATCGGGTAGCACGGCGATGTGCCGAACGGCAAAATTTCGCGCAATTTTTTCTGAAACTTGCTGTAGACTAATTTTTCGGGGTTTTTCAAAGGTTCCCGACTGCCGCCCCGCGACCAATACCCCACTAACACGCCGGTAGTCTTGATGGCCTTTGCCCGTGCGTTGCGCTCGTACGCGTTCATACACGCGCCGACAACAATAAAGCCCGCCGCCATGAGAAGTATTAAAGAAACTACGAAAATTAATGTTGACATGTGTTATCCTTACTTATTGTTGTATTTAATCCCAAACAACCTGCAAAACCTTATACCCTTTCGGTATATCCGGTATACCCAAAACGTATTTAGGGCTAACCTTATCCACTATCACCCCATCGGCGCAAAGCCGCTCGCAATCAATCATACTCTCCAAATCTTTAGGCTTCGCAGTCGTACAAATGGCGATAGTATCCGCCGCAATCTCGCATACAGCCTCGCTTATATTCGTATCGGGGTGCAACACGACCCCCACCCACGCCACATCAGGCCGCGCCTCAACCTCGCGCATACACGCCCAAATTTCGGCAAGCGGCGGCCGCCCGTCCCCCCACTGGTTCGGCGCGAGAGATTCCTCGTCGGAATTGCCGCTGAAAAACTCGGAGAGTGTCAGCATAGGCAAACGCTCACTGCCAAACTCGTCAATACATTTTTTTACACGCTCAATAACATTTTTGTCCACTTCTAAACAATCCCCTCAAAAATTATCCTCAACAAATTTTTTCAATCCCGCGCCGCCACTGCTTGCACGGTACGGGCAGGTCTTTCTTAGTTATTCTTGAAAAACGGTGATTTTCATGTTTTTTTATTATGTAGATGATGTTGATTAACTACCAAACAAACAATAATCAATTTGAATTTGTTTTTCGACATTTAATGAATCGCCTTTTTTCTTAGGAATAATGATTATTACTTCCTCGCAATTCCAAGATAACTCCTTATTCCTACTTAAAAGGTATCTTGCCGTTCCGTGTTCTGGTTTAACACTAAAATTTACATCAAAATACGGCATTGAAGTCTTTCCTACAACGATAGGATATGTTTTTTTGTTTTCATCAAGAAAACCTTTAATATAAACAAAGTCACTTACTTTTTTGCTTATTAGGAATTCTCTAAAGCGACGTTTTTTATTCCAACGGCCTCCGTTGTTTGAAAGGAATGTTTCTTGAAAATAAACATCAACATCTTTGTATTTTTCTGAGTTTTTGAGTTCTTCAAACAACCCGTTCAAATCAAAAGCCCACTTGTTTTCATGGGCTATAAAAGATTTTTCATAGCATTTCCAACAATGTTTTTTATTTTCTTTATCATTATATACATCCATTTCTTTTTTTCCGCAACATGAAGATTCAAATTGCTTGAATATAATATTTGGACACTTTCTCATAAAACCCTCCTGATAATATTAATACCCCGACTCTCAAAAATTCTCCTCCACAAACCTTTTCAACTCCCCCGCCTTCTCCCCGCTAACCCTCGCAACCCCCGCCAACTCCGCGACATCAGCGTCCTTAATCGCCTGCTTAGTCTTAAAATGTTTCAAAATTGCGGCGGCTTTTTTGTCGCCTATACCGGGTACTTTCGTCAGCTCCAGCTCGTAACTTTTCTTCTTGTGCAGATTCCGCTGAAAGGACAGCGAAAATCTGTGAACCTCGTCTTGAATATTCGTCAACAGCCCGAAAACTTGTTTATTCGCGGCTATCTGAATCTCGCCGCCGTCCGCGGCAATTGCGCGTGTGCGGTGCTTTTTGTCCTTCACCATGCCGAAAAGATTTACATCAAGATTTAACTCGTCAAGCACCTCGCGAACCGCCGAAACATGGCCTTTACCGCCGTCCAAGAGGATTAAATCGGGCAGTGTCGAGAACGCGGAATCGTTGTCGTTGTCAAGATACCGCGCAAACCTGCGCCGCAGTACTTCCTGCATACAGGCGTAGTCGTCGGTTCCGGCGACGTCCTTTATGGTGAACTTGCGGTAATGCGCCTTGAACGGCTTGCCATTCTTGTAAACCACCATGCCGCCTGCCTTTACCGCCTCGCCCATGTTGCTGATGTCGTAACTTTCGATGTACAATGGCGGCTTTTGCAGCCCCAAAAGTTTCGCCAATTCCTCAAGCGCACCAAGCTCCTTTGCACCGCGCCCGACTTTCAACGCCAAATATTCCCGCGCATTGCTCTTAGCAAGGGTCACTTGGGTAAGCCCCTCACCCCGCTTTGGCACTACGATTCCGACCTTTTTCCCGCGCTTTTCCGCAAAGAACTGCTCCAAAAGCCCCCTGTCCTCGAAATCCTCCTCAACGTAGATTTCAGCCGGAATTGAAGACATTGCCGAGATTTCAGACTGCGCCGAATCACTGCGAAACTCCGCGTTGTAATACCCCATAAGAAAGTCGGACAACATTTGTTTTCGTTCGTATTCGTCGCCAAGGAAGAAGTTTTCCTTGTCGGTGAGATGCCCTTTGCGGTATTTAATCACCGCCGCGCTCGCAATCTCGGCATCGAGCGCGATTGCGACTATATCGTAGTCGGTGGTCTTCGAGGTCTGGATTTTCTGGCCCGTTTCGGTCTTTGTAATGGCGGTAATCCTGTCGCGGAGTTTCGCGGCTTTCTCGAAGTCGAGATTTTCCGCCGCCTTTTCCATCTCAGCCGTGAGCAAGCGGACGCTCTCTTTCGCGCCATTCTTGATGTAATCCAACGCGCTTTTGACAATCGCGTTGTACTCTGCTTTAGAAATCTTCCCCCTGCATAATCCGACACAGCGGTTTATGTGATAATTCAGGCAGGGACGGTGTTTTTCAGCAGATTCAAGCGGGAATTTTTTATTACAAGACGGCAACATGAAAATGCGGCAGGTCTCCTCAACAGTCCGCCGAATATTATACCCGCTCGCATACGGCCCAATGTAAGTCGCGGTTTTGTCGTCGGTCTGCAAGGCGTAAGAAATCCGCGGGTAGTCCCCGCCCGACACCTTGATGTAGTTGTAACCCGTGCTGTCCTTGAGTTTAATATTGTACTTAGGGTTGTGCTGCTTAATCAGCCCCGCCTCAAGCACCAGCGCGTCCAACTCGCTCAAAGTCACAATAAAATCAAAGTCGGCAATCACCGTAACAAGTTTAGCAGTCTTAATTTCATGCGCGGCGTTAGGGTTAAAGTAGCTCGACACCCGACTTTTAAGGCTTTTAGCCTTGCCAATGTAGATAATTTTACCGCCTTTGTCTTTCATAAGGTACACACCGGAAGACTTAGGCAATTTTGCCGCCTTATTCCTGAGAAATTCTTGGTTTTCGTTCAATTTCATCTTCCTTCGTATTTATGTAGGGGCGCGCATTGCGCGGCCGCCGCAAAAAAAGATGTCGCGAGGAGTTTTGGGCGCGCAAAGCGCGCCCCCCCAGTAATTATTCCCCAT
>WRMK01000085.1 GCA_009777155.1 Oscillospiraceae bacterium | reverse complement strand
CGGGCTTCCATGCCCGACCGTTCAATTTCGGTGTCGTTCGCGGGCGGGCATGGAAGCCCGACCCTACAAATCCCCCATTGTCTGTAAAAAATCCTCGATTCTCCCAAACGCCTCCGTAAGATGTTTCAGCGAATAAGCATAGCAGACCCGAATGTACCCCTCGCCGCTTTTGCCGAAAGCTGTTCCGGGGACGACTGCTACGCGTTTTGATTTTATTAGGCGTTCGCAAAATTCTTCTGAGGTGAGGCCTGTGGATTTTATGCAGGGGAATACGTAGAACGCGCCTTCGGGGGTGAAGCAGTCCAAGCCCATGTCGTTGAAGGATTTCACGCAGAGGCGGCGGCGCATGTCGTATTCGGCTATCATGTAGTCAACGTCTTTGCGGGCTTCGGGCGAGGATAGGGCGGTAATCGCCGCGTATTGGCTGGTGGTCGGGCTGGACATGATTGCGTACTGGTGGATTTTCAGCATTTGTTCTAAGATTGGCTCAGGCCCTGCCGCCCAGCCGAGTCTCCAACCGGTCATGGCGAAAGTCTTCGAGAAGCCGTTGATTACAATCGTGCGTTCTCGCATATCGTCTAATGTCGCAATTGATGCGTGTTTTTCGCCGCCGTAAGTTAACTCGGCGTAGATTTCGTCGCTGAGTAGCATTATGTTTGTGCCGCGGATAATTTCGGCGATTTTCAGCAGTTCATCGCGCCGCATGACCCCGCCTGTGGGGTTGTTCGGGAATGGCAGGATTAACGCCTTTGTTTTGGGTGTAATGGCGGCTTTGAGGGCGTTGGGAGTTAGCTTGAAACGGTCTTCCTGCTTGGTCACAATCGGCACGGGGATTCCGCCCGCGAACGAGACTATCGGCGAGTAACAGACAAAGCTCGGCTCGGGTACTAAGACCTCGTCGCCCGGGTTTATGATTGCGCGAAAAGCCAAGTCAATTGCTTCCGAGCCGCCGACTGTGACTGCAATTTCGGTTTTGGGGCAGTAATCGACACCGATTGTGGCAAGAGTATACTCGCGGATTCTCTCGCGCAACTCGGCCATACCTGCATTTGCGGTGTAGGTAGTATGGCCTTTTTCGAGCGAGAGTATGGCCTTGCGGCGAATACTCCACGGTGTTTTGAAATCCGGCTCGCCCACCGACAGCGAGATGACGTTGTCCATGGTCTCGGCAAGCCCGAAAAATTTTCGTATGCCTGAAAACTCAACCCCCGTGACCCTTTCGGACAGTATATTATTGTAATTCAAGGGGATACCAAACTCCTCTCGTCATCAGAATCGGTAATGAAAAACGCGCCTTTTTCCTTGAAGCGTTTCAGCGTAAAGTGGGTCGCAGTGCTTTGCACACCGTCCAAGGTCGCCAAGTGGTCGGAGACGAACATGGCGACTTCGCGCAGGTTGTCCCCCTTGACCGTGACCGCCAAATCATAGCCGCCGCTCATTAGCCGCACGCTCTCGACCTGCCTGTTCTGGGCGATTTTATCGGCGATTGCGCCGTAGCCATTTTCAATTTGCGGCGAGACTTTCAGCTCAATAATGGCGGTAACAGAGTTTTCATCGTGCAACTCCTCATTGATAATCGCCGCATAGCCTGCGATTATGCCGCTTTCTTCAAGGGCCTTGATTTCGGCCTTGACCGTCTCCTCGGGGATGTCGAGCATTGCCGCGATTTGGGGGTCGGTGAGGCGGGCGTTGGTGCGGAGGATGTTTAGGATTTTGGTTTGTTGGGTTTGCATGGTTTTGCCTCCTTTCGGGGTTTTGCATTGTAGGGGCGGGCATTGCCCGTCCGTAGATTTTCAGCGGTTGTGCGGATTTTGATGTTGTTTGTATATTTTTTCAACGTAGGGGCGAACTGTGTTCGCCCGTATGTTCGTGCAACCGTGGGATTTGCGCGGTTGTGCGGATTTTCGGTGGTTTGCGTGGGATTTGCGGGCGAACGCAGTTCGCCCCTACATGGTTCACGCCTACGAAATTCGCGGAGGTGCGGGCGCGCACTGCGCGCCCCTACAATTGTCAGTCAATCACCGTAAATTTCGCCCTCCGCCCCTCAAAGTACGCCAATTCTGCAAACCCCGCCCCCCGCGCGATTTCTGCGGCTTCGGCGTACCCCGCCGCCAAGTCGCTGATTCTATGCGCGTCCGAGCCTATTGTGAGGATTTCGCCGCCGAGGTTGCGGAAGCGTTTTACAAGGCTCAAATCCGGGAAAGTCCGCGTGTAGCCTGCTTTTCGGAGGCCGCTGGTGTTGATTTCGAGGCCGATTCCGCGCTGTATGGCGGCTTTGAATATTTCCTGTATAATATCTGTATAATCATCTAAATTTACGTATATTTTGTAATCCCCCGTAATGTATCGCAGGGGGTAGGTCAGGTGGCCTATTACGTCTATGTCTGCCGTTTGCACCGTTTCTAAGACCTCCGCGAAGTATTGCCCCATGAGTTTCGGGACGTCTAAGGCGGTGTAATCAAGGCAGAAAAAGTCCTTGTGACCCCGCACTTCATGCACCGAGCCGATTACGTAATCGAAATTAAACTCGGCAATCAGTTGATTTGCGAGTGCCGGGTATTGCACAATCTGCCCCATCTCCACGCCAAAACCGAGCGAAATTCTATCGCGATACTCCTCAATAAGCGGCGGGATTTCAAGCAGTGCCTTCGCCATAAGCGGGGCTTGGTTGTATTCGGTGTTGCTGTGATAGCCGTTTAGGTCGATGTGGTCGGTGAAAGTCAGCGCGGTGAGGCCCATTTCAAGAGCCCGCTCGATTATTTCACGCGGCGAATTGTCCCCATCAAAGGAGAAATTGCTGTGTACGTGGGTGTCTATAATATTCATGTATTTTATTATAGCATACTCTTGCCAAAAATGCAAATATATGTTATAATAAATTTTGCAAACGATTGCGGGACTTGCGGACGCGCAATGCGCGCCCCTACATGTGGGGGTTATAATTAATATTACACCTATATGATGTGGGCAATCGGCTAAATAATTTTTTTGGAGGACATATTATGCGGGCTGTTATTACTGTTATCGGCAAGGACACGGTGGGGATTTTGGCGAAAGTGACCGGCATTTGCGCCGAGCAGGGCGTGAATGTCATGGACGTAAGCCAGACGATTATGCAGGATTTATTCGCTATGACAATGCTGGCGGATATTTCTGCCATGAAAATAGAATTCGGCGGCTTTTCGGACTTGCTGAAGGCTTTAGGCGAGAGCATGAATCTGCAAATTCATGTGATGCACGAGGATATTTTTAATTCGATGCACAGAGTATAATTGACAATTGACAATGGATAATGGACAATTGTGGAGTCGCTCCGCGACGGTTTTCCGACTGAAAAATTTACAACTCCACAATATTTTTCGGCGGGTGTTACGTAGGGACGACCGCCTCGGTCGTCCGTAAAACCCCACGCAACCATGTAAACCCCCACCATGTAGGGGCGCGCAGTGCGCGTCCGTCCGAAAAATCCCACGCAACCGTGTAAATCCACGGACGCGCAATGCGCGCCCCTACAGACAAAACATCATCAACCGCAACCCCCCGAAACATGGCGCGGTGTTTTGTAGGGAACGGTTCTTAATCGTTCCGTCCTATAAATCGTGCGACTTTGTAAACGGAACGGTTAAGAACCGTTCCCTACATTAAAAAATTTTTCACAACAGGAAAAACCCCGTGTAGGGGCGCGCAGTGCGCGTCCGCACTGAAAAATTTTCCACAACAGGAAAATTTATTCGGCGTAGGGGCGAACTGCGTTCGCCCGCAAAACCCACGGCAACGCCGAAAACCCACGGACAACCCAAGGGTTGCCCCAACAAAATCAACGAGGTAAAAAACCAATGCTAAACAACAAAGACATATTAGAAACAATAAAAATGATACAAGAAGAACACCTCGACATACGCACGATTACTATGGGCATATCGCTGCTCGACTGTATCACTGCGGACGTTGACGCGACTTGCGCGAAAATCTACGACAAAATCAGTCGCAGAGCCGAAAACCACGTCGCGGTCGGGCGCGATATTGAGAAGCGATACGGTATACCTATAATAAATAAGCGGATTTCCGTCACGCCGATTGCGGCAATTGCGGCCGCTTCGGGAGCGGATTCAGACCCTGTTAAACTTGCGTTGACCCTTGACAAAGCCGCGAAGACCACCGGCGTGGACTTTATCGGCGGGTTTTCGGCGTTGGTGCATAAGGGATTTTCGGCGGGGGATTTGGAGCTGATTCGTGCAATACCTGAGGCTTTGGCGGTCACAGAGCGGGTTTGCTCGTCGGTCAACGTCGGGTCTACGAGCGCGGGGATTAACATGGACGCCGTGAAATTAATGGGCGAGGTGATTTGCTCGGCGGCGAAAAAAACCGCCGATAATTCCTACTTCGGGGCGGCGAAAATCGTGGTCTTCTGCAATGCGGTCGAGGATAATCCGTTCATGGCGGGGGCTTTTCACGGGTTCGGCGAGCCTGATTCGGTGATAAACGTCGGGGTCAGCGGGCCGGGGGTGGTGCGTTCGGCGGTTGCGAAAATGCCGGGTGCGCGAATTGACGAAATCGCCGAGCAAATCAAACGCACCGCCTTCAAAATCACACGCATGGGGCAATTAGTCGGCACGGAGGCCGCAAAAGCCCTCGGTATGCCCTTCGGGATTGTCGATTTATCACTCGCGCCGACACCCGCAGTTGGCGATAGCGTGGCCTATATTTTGGAAGAACTCGGCCTCGAAAAATGCGGAGCGTGCGGCACTACGGCGGCGTTGGCGTTGCTCAATGATGCGGTGAAAAAGGGCGGCGTAATGGCGTCGTCACATGTGGGCGGTTTGTCGGGCGCGTTCATACCCGTCTCGGAGGACGCGGGCATGATTGCCGCCGTGGCTTGCGGCGCGTTGTCACTCGAAAAACTCGAGGCCATGACTGCCGTTTGCTCGGTCGGCTTGGATATGATTGCCGTCCCCGGGGACACCCCGCCTGAGGTAATCGCGGCGATTATCGCCGACGAAGCCGCAATCGGCATGGTCAACAGCAAGACTACAGCCGTGCGGATTATCCCTGCAATCGGGCTGAAAGAAGGCGACGTCATCGACCTCGGCGGCCTGTTCGGGAGCGCGCCTGTTATGGCGGTCAATCGGTTTTCGCCGAGGGGGTTTATTGGGCGTGGGGGGCGGATTCCTGCGCCTTTGCAGGCTTTGAAAAATTGAATTATTGCAGGCGGTTGTAATTTTTTGTAGGGACGACCGCCCTCGGTCGTCCGATAATTATTGCGGGCGGGCATGGAAACCCGCCCCTACATACAAAACGTCATCGACCGTAGGGGCGGGCATTGCCCGCCCGTAATTTTACGCACAAGGCGGTTTTTTTAGAAAAATTTCCCACAACCCCCTAAAGTTTCCAAAGTTACTGCCGATATTAAATGAAGAAGAATATTAGCCAAGGCAGCCGTCAGGGACGATGGCTGTGTGAAACATTTCAAGGAGGAAATAATTATGGCACTAAATGCAGTAATGGCGCAAGGCCATTCAAAGCCCGTGAAATTTCACGGCAAGTCGCAAGAGGCGCAGGGTTCCGGGCAGTCTCGGCAGTCCGGGCAATCGCAGGGTTCACAGCAGTCGCAGGGTTCACAGCAGTCCGGGCAATCGCAAAAGTCGCACAATTTGAGAAAGTACGGCGGGTACGGCGACTACACAAAACCAAACTCGTCCGCGCCGAATCAACCGGGTGGTATAGTCGTGGAAACGGCGCAGAGCCACGGTTTGAGCAAGCAGGCGCAGGATTATCTCGAAACGCTGAAACAGAAATTCGGCGACATGAACTTTATCGTAGGGGGGCAGTGCGCGGGGGTCGGCGGTAAGCAGTATAACTGCCTTATTGACGTTGGGCTACTGGAAAAAATGGCGGCCTGCAAGGACACTGCTCAAAAATATGAGGGCATTATCACAGAGGCGAGAGGCTCGCTCGATAATCTCAAGGCGCAGGTGGTCGAAAAAGGTCTGCAAAACCACGTGGCAAGCTATAACGCGCATGTTCGGGCGGACGGCACACTGTCGTATTCGGTTGGCCTGCGGAATAATTTGCAGGGGTTCTACGCAGCAGCCACGATGATGCACGCAAAGACGGTGATTACAGGCTATAACGGCACAAGCACCGCGACGACTTATTATACCCCGGTGACGACTTTTTGGGGGGTTCAAGGCGGCCCGTCGGAGCTGAAAGCCGATAATGTTAACGACCTTGTGAAGATGCTCGAGGGCTACGACAAGGCGGGGCGGTGGAATCACGGCGTAATCGAGTCGGTCTACAAAAGCCCTCTCGGGTGTTTCCATACGCCGTTTATGGCGACCTCGTCGATTACGGTCATCAACGGGAATTTCTCCGCGCCGGTCTCGTTTCGGCCCATGCCGATTTCGTTTGTGCAACCGGTTATCGGAATGAGCTTGAGCCTTTTCCGACCCATGCCGATTTACCTGACCGGGGTCACGCTGAACATGAATCACACCTACACTTCGGATAGCCTGAAAGGAATTTTAGGTCACTTGAAAAAGGCGCAGATGCCTGTGCCGAAAGATGCAGTTAGTAATCATTATCACGGCAAACCGCGACATGCAGGCGGCGGGATTCGGGGCTATGAGCGGATTAGCCGTGTTGGGAATTCCGGGGGTGTTACTGATATTAATGCGCCTGTTGGTAATAATAATCGCAGTCACGGCGGTAAGGTCGGTAAGGGTCACTCGGGGAGACGGGATAGTTTTGGGGCATAACGGTTTTATATAAATAAATTAACAAGGCAGTATTCCGTAGGAACACTGCCTTGTAAATTTATTATTTCTGCATTCTGCATTCTCATTTCTGCATTAAACAGAGTATGTAGCCCTAACCAACTCATCCATAGTAGTAGTCCCTGCCCGCACCATCTCCGCGACATTGTGTCGCAGCAGCCGCGTGCCGTCCTCGATTGCCTTTGTCTCAATCTCAATCGCCGTGCCATTATTAGCAATGATTTCTTTTAACTGGCTGGTGGTGACGATGATTTCATGGATAGCGGTTCTGCCGCCGAAGCCGGTACCGCCGCAATCGCGGCAACCGCCCTGCTTGTTCTTGAAGGCGGGAACAGGCTCGGTTGTATCCAATAGCTTTGTGTCGGCGGGGTCGTCTATAGTAACTGCGACTTTGCATTTTTCGCAGAGCTTCTTAACCAAACGCTGTGCAATAATGCCCACAAGCGAACTCGCAACCATGTATGGCGCAACCCCCATGTCAATCAGTCTCAGAATCGTACCCGAGGCATCGTTGGTATGCAGGGTTGAGAGAACCAAGTGACCGGTAATCGCGGCGCGGATTGCGATGTCGGCGGTCTCGCCGTCACGGATTTCCCCGACCATTACGATGTCCGGGTCTTGACGGAGGATTGAACGCAGTGCCGCCGTGAAGGTCATGCCCGCTTTTGAGTTGATTTGCACCTGATTTATGCCGTCGATTTTCTTTTCCACCGGGTCCTCAACCGTAACAATATTTACGTGCGGCTTTGACAACTCGGAAAGTGTTGCGTAGAGCGTTGTGGATTTACCCGAACCGGTCGGCCCTGTTACCATCATAACCCCGTGTGGGCAACGGATTATATCCTTGAACATCTCGTAATTATGCGCGGTCATGCCGAGCTCTGTTACCCGCAAAGTCCGCTCGTTACCTGTCGCCAAGAGACGGATAACCACCTTCTCGCCGAAAACTGTCGGTATACTCGACACACGCACGTCAAGATTTGTGCCTTCCAAGACCATGCCGAAACGCCCGTCAAGAGGAATCCGCTTTTCGGCAATGTTCATGCCGCCGAGGATTTTCAGACGTGTTACAAGCGCGTTATGGACTTCGGGTTTTACCGCCATGTGTTCAATCAAGTCGCCGTCGATACGCAGTCTCACGCGGGTTCTGTCCTTGAACGCCTCGATATGTATGTCGGACGCTTTGCGCTTGAACGCGGTCTCAACAAGCGAGTTTACAAGCTTTACAATCGGCGCGTTGTCGATACGTTCTTGCGATTCGTCAATTGCCTCGACACCGTCCGGGCCGCCTGTGGCGTATTCTTTATCCAAGTCGTCCAGCACCCCTGTTGTGGTGGACTGGGTGTATATCTTACCGATTGTGTCCATAATTGACGAGCGGGTGGACAACATCGGGTGGATTTCCATACCCGTAAGCACTTTCAGCTCGTCGAATATAAAGAAGTTAATCGGGTCGTTTGTTGCAACGTGAAGCCTGCCCGACTGCATACGGAACGCCACGCAGACGTGCTTGCGCGCCATGTTTTCGGGGATTTTTTTGACCGCTTCGACATCAATTTTAGTTGTGGTAAGGTCAACAAACGGAATCTTGAGGCGGGTCGAGAGGGCGTGCACAAGCTGTGTTTCCGACACGTAGCCGAGCTTCAGCACCATATCGCCGAGCTTCAACCCCTCGGGATTTTCCTCCTTGTTCTTCTGCTTGCGGAGCGCGGCGTCCAACTGCTGCTCAGTTATAAAGCCACTCTCAACCAAAAGTTGCCCTATGGGTATGTTTTTCATAATTTTTAGTTCCGTGCCGCCGTCACGTGCATTGACTTAAAGAAATTTTGCGACACGGAGTCCTTTCTTGAGATTATTTCAAACCGTTGTTTCTTAAAAAGCAGTGAAAGTTTTTGCACTACTATCCTTTGATAACGGTTTTAGGTGTAAATCTTGTCAATCGCATTAAGGATAGATGCGCGGGCCGCCAACACCGGCTGTATTTCCATGCCCGTCAGCTCTTTCAACTCATCTAATATAACGAACTTATCCGGATCGTTTATCGCGACTTGAAGTCTCCCCGAAACTATTGCAAAAGCCACACATTCATGCTCTCTTGCTATGTTTTGGGGGATTTTCCCGGCGGCTTCGGAATCAATCTTGGCGGATGCAAGGTCGCCGAATGGGATATTCAGGCGGGTCGAGAGGGCGTGCAGAAGCTGTGTTTCCGAGACATAGCCGAGTTTCAGCACCATATCGCCGAGCTTTAACCGCTCGGGATTTTCGTCTGCATTGTTTTGCTTGGCGAGCGCGGTGTCTAACTCTTGTGGAGTTATAAGCCCGCTTTCAACTAATAATTGCCCAATAGATATCATTTTTATTACCAACCTTTATGTAATATTTGACATTTGCCGAGAATTGATGTATAATTAAAGTATAACACTTTACTTAGACGATTGCGAAACTCACGGACGCGCAATGCGCGCCCCTACATATGGCGATTTGGTTTTGTTAAACGACGAGTTTTGCAATCGACTAACACTTTACTTTGTAGGAGAAAAGAAAACTTTGCAAGACCCGGTGCAAATCGGGGAAAGCGAAACTTTTCAAGCACTCTTGTGCGGGAAGGACAATGGCGAAAATATGGATACTTTCACGATTTTATTTACTTGCTTTATTATTTTCATGCTCGGGGCAAGTCTCGGGAGTTTTTTCAACGTCCTGTTGTGCCGATTGCCCTTGAAAGAAGGCTTCGTCAAGAGCCGCTCCTACTGCCCGGAGTGTAAGAAAACCTTACACTGGTATGAGCTGTTGCCGGTGATTAGCTTTATCGTGCAAAAAGGCAGATGCCGCGGGTGTTTCGCGCGTATCAAGCCGCAGTACCTGATTATGGAGCTGTTCTGCGGGGCGGCGAACGTCTGGGCGTTTTTGGCGTTGCGTGGGGATTTCACGGCGATGATAGGCGTGTCGGCGAGCAGTGCGGGAACTGCGCTGATTGTGCAAATGGCTATCGCGTTTATCCTGTTTCCCGTGTTGGTTGCACTGTCGGTCGAGGACATTAAAATCACCGAAATACCCTACTGGTGTACCGGCGTTATCGCCGCGCTCGGGGTTATCGCAACGGTGCTGTCGTTTTTCCTGCCGACAAAGGTCGTCTGGTACGAGCATTTTATCGGCATGGTGATTATCGCCGCGCCCTTTGCGGTGTTTTGCTTTTTGGGGGCAATGGGCGGCGG
>WRMK01000084.1 GCA_009777155.1 Oscillospiraceae bacterium | reverse complement strand
TATCGAAAAATAATGATAATAGTCAAGAACGCGGCGGAACTGCACAAAATCCGCAAAGCATCCGAACTCGCCGCGAAGACTTTGAAGCTTGCGGGTGAGCGGGCAGTCCCCGGCATAAGCACGTGGGAGTTGGACCGCATTATACGCGAGTTTCTGAAGAAACACGGCGCAAAGCCGTCCTTTCTCGGGTACCGCGGGTTCAGAGGGAGTGCGTGCATTTCGGTCAACGAGGAGTTGATACACGGTGTCCCCTCAAAAACGCGAATCCTCAAAAACGGCGACATAGTCTCGGTTGACATCGGTGCTTTTCTCGACGGTTGGCACGGCGACAACACTTCGACCTTTGCAATAGGCGAGATTTCCGAGGACGCAAAAAGACTGCTGAAAGTCACGGAAGGCTGTCTCTACGCGGGTATAAACGCGGCACGCCCCGGTAACAGAATCGGCGACATATCGAGCGCGGTGCAGGCGTACTGCGAGGGCAGGGGCTTTCACATTGTCAAGGAGTACATCGGCCACGGAATCGGCAGGGACTTGCACGAAGACCCCGACATACCGAATTTCGGCAGGGCAGGGAAAGGCCCGCGATTGACCCCCGGCATGACAATCTGCATCGAGCCGATGATTAATTCAAGCACTCCGGAAGTCAAGCTACTCGCGGATAAGTGGACGGTCGTCGAGGCAAACGGAAACTTGTGCGCCCACTTTGAGCATACGATAGCGATAACCGAGAATGAGCCTTATATTTTGACAAAACTAACATGAGATTATGAGTATAGAAATAGGAACAATAATTAAAAGCATTTCGGGACACGACAAGCACAGCTTCTACGTAATCGTCGGCTATGACAATGATTCACCGCTGATTGCCGACGGGCGGCGCAGAAAACTTGCAAAGCCCAAACGAAAGAACCCGAAGCACCTTTCAAAAACCAACACTGTCATTGACATGGCAGACTTAACCGACAAAAAACTACGCAAAGCACTGCATAGTTTTAATTTCCCCGATTGACACTTGCAAAGGAGTGTGATTTGATTGTCAAAAGAAGATGTAATCGAAGTCGAGGGCATAATAACAGAAGCTTTGCCTAATGCGACTTTCAAAGTCGAGTTATCGAACGGACACAAAATTTTGGCACACGTCAGCGGAAAGCTCCGTATGAATTTCATTCGTATTCTGCCGGGCGATAAGGTAACGGTGGAGATGTCGCCTTATGATTTGACAAAGGGCAGGATTACTTGGAGAGCTAAATAATTGTCGCCTTTGGCGACGGGAATTAGGTTTTAGGAATTAGGAATTAGGAGGACAAGAATATGAAGGTCAGACCCTCAGTTAAACCTATGTGCGAGAAGTGCAAGGTTATTAAACGTAACGGAAAAGTTATGGTAATTTGCAAAGAACCCAAGCATAAACAACGTCAGGGTTAATGGATAATTATCGGTAAATTCATTCAGAAAGGAAAAGAGTTATGGCAAGAATTTCAGGCGTAGATTTGCCCAAAGACAAGCGTATCGAAATCGGTTTGACTTATGTTTTCGGCATAGGAAGACGGGCGTCCGGCGACATTTTGGCGGCGGCGGGAGTAAATCCCGACACCCGTGTTAAGGACTTGACCGAAGCGGAAGAATCCAAAATCCGTGAAGTAATTGATGCGAGCTACATGGTTGAGGGCGATTTGCGGCGCGAAGTCGCGCTTAACATAAAGCGTTTGGTTGAAATCAACTGCTACCGCGGCCAGCGGCACCGCAAAGGTCTGCCCACACGCGGTCAGCGTACCAGAACCAACGCGAGAACCCGCAAAGGGCCTCGTAAGACTATCGCTAATAAGAAGAAATAACGAGAGGAGAATAACCAGTGGCAAAGCAGGTTAAAGGCGGCAAAAAGCCGGTAATTCGCAGAAGGCGCGAACGCAAAAATATAGAAAACGGTTCGGCGCATATTCAATCCACTTTCAACAACACAATCGTCACCATCACCGACTTGCAGGGTAACGCTCTCTCGTGGGCTTCGGCGGGCGGCTTGGGCTTTAGAGGTTCGCGCAAATCCACCCCCTTCGCGGCACAGTCGGCGGCTGAAACTGCGGCAAAGGCGGCTATGGAGCACGGCCTTAAAACCGTTGAGGTCTATGTAAAAGGCCCCGGCTCCGGGCGTGAAGCGGCGATTAGAGCCTTACAAGGCGCAGGCTTGGAAGTACGCATGATTAAAGACGTAACCCCAATCCCACACAACGGTTGCAGACCGCCGAAACGCAGAAGGGTGTAGTAATGCAAGTGAAAAAAATCGACTTCATTGAATTTATGCTCCAAAGCGGCGCGTTGCTTTTCGGGGATTTCACCTTGAAAAGCGGGCGGCAGTCGCCGTATTTCATTAATGCGGGCGAGTTTTTCAAAGATGGCGAACAGCTTTTGAAACTTTCCGAGTTTTATACCAATATGATTCGCGGTACCGATGTGAACTTCAAAGTCTTGTTCGGCCCGGCATACAAAGGTATACCTCTGGCGTCCGTAGTCGCGTTGAAATTGGCAGAAAACGGCACGACATATAAAGTCTCATACGACCGCAAAGAGCGCAAAGACCACGGCGAAGTCGGTATGATTATGGGTTATACCCCGAAAGACGGCGATAAAATTGCCATAATCGAAGACGTGACAGCTGCGGGAACTTCTGTGCGTGAGGTTATCTCTCTGCTTGAAAATTCCGGGATTGATGCAAAAGTAGTCGCGCTCTATATTTCAATCGACCGCATGGAAAAAGGCACGGGCGACATCGCCGCGACCGAGCAAATAAAGCGGGATTACGGTATCGAGGTCTACTCAATTGCAACAACAACAGATATTATCGACTACCTTGAAAACACTCCGGAAGACTGCACAAAAATCCCAAACTCAGAAATGCACGCCGCAAAAATGCGGGAGTATCTCGCAAAATACGGCGCATTAAATTAGACATCTTCGGAAACTAACGCGCGGCGGATTTACGCACAGCTTTTCCGCCATACTGCGTTAAAAATTTCCGCAATGCACAAAGCATTACGAAAATTTTTGCCTTGTCTGACGAAAAATCTGCACGCAAATCCACTCGCGGTTAGTTCCCGAAGAAGTCTATCGGGTAGGTTTGCCCGAAGTCGGAAATTCCGAAATTCCGATAATTCTTTAAGAAACAAATGGAGGCAAGAACATGGCTGTTGACAGAACACCAATCTCAAAAAGATGCAAAAGTCTCGGGATAAGCCCGGCAGTTTTGGGCTACACCCGCAAGAAGGAAACTAAGCGTAACCGCAACACCAACACGAGGAAGAAGTTGTCCGAATACGGATTACAGCTTCGTGAAAAACAAAAGTTGAAGTTTATCTACGGAGTTTTGGAGAAGCAGTTTTACCGCTACTACGAAATCGCAGTCCGCGAAGAAGGCGTTACCGGTGAAAACTTAATCAGACTTCTCGAAACTCGTCTCGACAATGTCGTTTTCAGAATGGGCATGGCTACAACACGCCGCGAATCAAGACAGCTTGTAGGGCACGGGCATTTCACCGTGAACGGCAAGCGTGTCGATATTCCCTCGTACAGGGTAAAAGCGGGCGACGTCGTGGCACTTAAAGAAAAAAGCAGAAAAAGTCCGAAATTCGAGCAGATTGCGGACGCCGCACACGGCAGAACATTTCCGCTGTGGCTTGACGTCAACAAGGAAACTAAAAGTGCGGCGATAGCAAGATTGCCGCAACGCGACGAGCTTGACTTTGAAATCCAAGAACACCTTATAATCGAGCTTTATTCTAAGTAAGATTATTGCGGTATTTTATTACTGCAATGGTTCTAAATTGGAAATATCCTGCATATAATGTAATTAGCGCGGCTCTTTCAGATTTGCGGCGGACAAGCGTGTTGCTTATTGCCGCAAGTTTGAATTAATCGCGAAGCCCTTAACTAATACGACAATGAGAGGGATGGTAGTAAAATATGTTAGAAAGAATCGAAAAGCCGGAAATAGAAACAGTTAAACTTAAACCCGACGGAAAATACGGAATGTTCAGTCTTGAGCCGCTTGAACACGGCTACGGAAACACCCTCGGAAACAGTCTCAGGCGGGTATTGCTTTCGTCGTTGCCCGGTGTGGCGGTGACAAGCGTTAAAATCGACGGTATACAGCACGAATTTTCCACAATCAGCGGAATCAAAGAAGACGTAACCGAAATCGTTCTTAACGTGAAAGGCTTGATTGCCAAGATGTACGGGGACGCGCCAAAGACAGTCTACATCGAGGCTGACGGCGAGTGTACCGTAACGGCGGGCGATATAAAAACCGACTCCGAGATTGAAATACTCGACCCCGGCATGCACATCGCCACGCTTTCGGCGGGTGCAAAGCTGTACATGGAAATGACTTTCGACCGCGGGCGCGGCTATGTCAGTGCGGAAAAAAACAAGGCGATTTTCGCGCCTATGCCGATTGGCGTAATCGCGGTTGACAGTATATACACGCCGGTCATGCGGGTCAATTACCAAGTCGAAAGCACACGCGTCGGCCAGCGAACCGACTACGACAAGCTCATCATCGAGGTCTGGACGGACGGGACAATCTCCGCAAAAGAAGCGGTATCCTACGCCGCAAAAGTCCTCAACGAGCATCTCGCGCTGTTTGTAGATTTGTCGGACGAGCCGGTGCAACCCGAGTTAATGGTGGAAAAAGATGACAAGAATAAAGATAAGATTTTGGAGATGACAATAGAGGATTTAGACTTGTCTGTGCGCTCATTCAACTGCCTCAAACGTGCAGGAATTAACACGGTTGACGACCTGATTAACAAGAGCCAAGAGGACATGATGAAGGTTCGCAACCTCGGCAAAAAGTCTTTCGAGGAAGTACGGGCGAAGTTGCAATCACTCGGTTTTGATTTGCAATCGAACGAGGATATTTAACGAGTTTATTTAACGAGTTTATTTAACCGGTTTAGCGGAAATGGAAAGGAAATAAAAGACATGGCAATGAGGAAATTAGGCAGAAAAACCGACCACAGAAAAGCGATGCTTCGCGCAATGGTGACATTTCTGCTTGAAAACGGGAAAATAGAGACCACCGTCACCCGCGCAAAAGAAGTACGCAGCGAGGCGGAAAAAATAATCACACTCGGCAAAAAGACAGACCTACATTCAAAACGCTTAGTCTTCGCATATGTCACAAAAGAGGACGTGTCGAAGAAGCTTTTCGACGAGATTTCACCCAAGTACATGGAACGCGAAGGCGGGTATACTCGCATTGTCAGAATCGGGCCACGGCGCGGGGATGCGGCGGAGATGGCTTTGATTGAGTTGGTGTAAATTAAAAAGCCCGCCGTTACAACCCCCTGCTGTAACAAAACTTTGCTTTAGCAAAGTTTTAATAGTCGCCAATCCTTGCTTATAATTAAATAAAGCAGAACAGGGCGGCTATTAGGCGGGCTGAAATAAGAACACAACGACAAATCCGGTAATCATTAGCATTCTTATGCGCAAACGGAAAAGCAAAAAAGGCTTGATTTTAAAATTAAGCCTTTTTCATGTTTGATTCCGGTTCTCGTGCGCACACCCGTATATATTTTAGACGAACTCCGGCCGTCCGTGATTCCGCCAATCGCCTATAAACTAACCGACGCCCAACACAAAAGCGGCCCTAAAGCCGCTTTCAATATCACTCACAACGCCGCCCTCAAAGCATCCGGCGCCGGAAACCTCCGCTTCTGTATATCCGCGCCGACCGCCCGCAACTTCAACGCCATATCCTCGTAACCGCGCTCGATGTGGTAAATATCCTCAATCTCGGTAACGCCTTTCGCGCAAAGCCCCGCGATAATCAACGCCGCGCCCGCCCTCAAATCGGCGGCCTTCACAGGCGCGCCGGTCAGTTTGGCGACGCCCTCGATAACGGCGACCTTGCCGTCAACCGAAATGTCCGCGCCCATACGGCGCAGCTCGTCAACGTATCTGAACCGCTCCTCGTAAATCCCCTCGGTGATAATGCTGGTGCCCTGCGACAAGGTCAGCAGCGCGGCAAATTGCGGCTGCATATCGGTGGGAAAACCGGGGTGCGGCATGGTTTTGAGGTTCATGCGTTCGTAAGGTTTTTTGCCGGTTATGCGGACACTATCGTCAAATTCCTCAATTCCGACGCCCATCTTGACAAGTTTTGACGATATAGGCTCAAGGTGCTTAGGTATCACGTTTTTTATAGTTACATCGCCGCCCGTTGCCGCCGCCGCAACCATGTAAGTCCCCGCTTCGATTTGGTCGGGGATAATCGAGTAATTCGTGCCTTGAAGCCGCTTGACACCGCGGATTTTAATGACATCAGTACCCGCGCCCATGATGTCCGCGCCCATCGAGTTGAGGAAGTTCGCCAAGTCTACAATGTGCGGCTCTTTCGCGGCATTTTCGAGTATTGTCAAGCCATCAACTTTAACAGCCGCCAACATCGCGTTAATCGTCGCGCCGACCGTGATTTTATCGAAGTAAATCTGCGTACCGATAAGCTTTTCAGCGGTAATCTCAACCATACCGTGCTCAATCACGGTCTCCGCACCGAGTGCCTTAAAGCATTTCAAATGCTGGTCAATCGGACGGTCGCCCAAGGCACACCCGCCCGGCATCGAGACTTTCGCGTGATTGAATTTAGACAGCAGTGTCCCCAAAAAATAATACGACGCACGGATAGAACGCGCCATTTCATAAGGAACGACCGCATCTTTGATATGTCTTGAGTCAATTTGAATGGTGTTTTTGTTGAGGAGCCGAACCTCCGCTCCCATAGCCGCCAAAATCTTCAAAGAGACGGTAACATCGTTTATGTTAGGTACATTTTCAAGCACGCAAATGCCTTCCGCGAGTATTGCGGCGGGGATAATGGCAACTGCGGCATTTTTCGCGCCGCTAATGGTAATGTCACCCCTCAGCGCATTTCCCCCGTTAATTACAAACTTTTCCAAATTTTTCTATTCCTTTATTAATTTTTTCATTTTTACCGGGTCATTTGACCTCTATACAGTTCATGCGGGAACCCCGAATTGGAAATGATTCCCACAGACTTCTCATTATTATAGCATACTTTTTCACAAAAGAAAAGCCCTTTTGAAAAAATCATCATTTTTACTATATATTATCGTATTCATTTGGTTATTTTATACGTAATGCTAAAACATAAACTAACATGGCAACCTCCGAAAACCACCGGTGTTTCAACGTGGTGCAGATTTGTTCGTGCTTTTGCACAAAAAGCGCAGGCAATGCTTTGTGCATTAACGAGCATTTTTGGGTAAAATGACGGATAAAGCTGTGCCGCGTTGGAGCGGCGGGGGTTTTCGGAGGTTGCCTAATAAATAATCGGCTTCGAGGTCAATTCCAAGCCACAGGGCAACGGCTTTTCGTAAGCCAACCCGTAAATATCCGACGTGCGAACCTCCAAAGCCCCTTGTTTCCTGCAATTGTCGCCCCGCCTCATGAGCGCGGAAAGGGACGCGTCAATCGGCAGTGTTGAATCAGTCGCCGCGAGAATTTCCCTGCCTTTTTGGTTCATGCCGAGGATTCTGATATACTGCGGCGGGGTTTTCGCGTGGGTTTTCGTAATTCCGAGGAGACAGCAGAGGATGATTCGTCTGAGCCGTGCAAGGGTGTACCGTTTGGTTTTGATTAAAAACATTAGTTCAGGCAGGTTTTTGGCGGCTTTGGCGGCTTTTGCGATACGATTTTCGAGACCGTGCAAGACATTCGGGACGTTCCTGATTTCATCGGCAGTCATGGTGCGTAATTTGTACAGGATTGCAGTCTCAAGCCGCGAAATATCGGCATAGTTTTGAGGGTACTCCACAGGTGTAAACTCCGAAACAGACTCGCCGCTTAACAACAGCTTGCGAATTTGAGAGGCACTTGCAATATTATCCCCGATTTCCGCCGAATCATGCCCTGCGCCGTGTCTTTTAATTGTCACAGGAGCGACACTCGACCCGGTTCGCGACAAAGCCCGCAGATACTCCACCGCCAAGGTGTTATTCGGGGCCGCCAAAGTCTCGTTGATTATATCGTCGTAATACTTCTCAATCGTCTTGGTCAGCGCGACCGGGTAGGTGCTCCCGCGCCGCATGAATCCGAGAAACTCATCAGTCTGCACGGCGTATTCTACCGCCCCCGCCGTCTCGGACAGCAGGTCAATATCGCCCGCCTCGCTCCCGAATGACAGCAAATCCACGCAATTCAAAGCGTTCACAATCCCCACAGCCCCCGCCGCAAACTGCTCCGCGCTCCCAAGGGACGCCGCAACCGGCAGTTCCAGCACCAAATCCACGCCGCTCTCGAGTGCCATACGAGCCCGCGAAAACTTATCAAAGACAGCGACATCGCCCCGCTGCGTAAAATTCCCGCTCATCACCGGAACGACATGCGTAGCCTCAAAACCGTGCCGTGTGCAGTCGATATGGAAACGGTGGCCGTTGTGGAAGGGGTTGTATTCCGAAATTATAGCGGCAATTTTCATGGTAATCTCCTAATGGTACTGCAAACTGAAAACCACGGGCGAACAGAGTTCGCCCCTACACTGTTGAAATTTATTAGGTACTGCAACTGCACTTATGTAAAAAAAGACTTGATTTATTTTTGAATATGGTGTAAAATGTATATATAGTATAAAAATCGGAAAGGACATAGTAAAAAGTTTGAAAGACCCGGCACTAATCGGGGAAAACGAAACTTTCAAACGCACTTTTGTGCAGGAAGGACAAAGGGGAATAATTATGAAAATTCTTGTAGTAAACGCGGGCAGTTCGTCTTTGAAGTATCAGCTTATGAACATGGAGGACGAGAGCGTAATCGCCAAAGGCAACCGCGAGCGTATCGGCATCGGCGGCGACCCCGACCACACAGCCGCAATGCTCGAAGTCGTCAAGGCATTGACCGAGGGCGAAAACGCCGTAATCTCAAGCATGGGCGAAATCGGCGCAGTCGGGCACAGAATCGTCCACGGCGGCGAGGTTTACAAAGACACCGTCAAAGTCACAGACGAGGTCATTAATAACATTGACGCATTGAGCGACCTTGCGCCCGTGCATAATCCCGCGCATGTGCTGGCACTTCGCGCCTGCCAAAAAGTTTTCAGCGCGGATGTCCCGCAGGCGGCAGTCTTCGACACTGCATTTCACGCCACAATCCCCCAAAAAGCCTACATATACGGCATGCCATACGAGTTCTACGAAAAATACAACGTCCGCAAATACGGCTTCCACGGGAGCAGTCACAGCTACGTCTCAAAACAGCTTGCCCTGCACCTCGGAAAAGATATTACGACCATGAAAATCGTTGCCTGTCACTTGGGTAACGGCTCGTCCATAACTGCAATCGACGGCGGCAAATCAGTCGACACCTCAATGGGATTCACCCCGCTCGACGGCATCCTGATGGGTACACGCTCCGGCGCGGTTGACCCCTCGGCAGTGACCTTCATGATGAAGAAATTGAACCTATCACCCGCCGAAATGGAAGATTGGCTTAATAAAAAGTCGGGATTGCTCGGCATTGGCGGTTATAGTGACAACCGCGATATACACAAAGCCGTGTCCGACGGCGACAAGAACGCAATACTTGCAAGCGACATTCTCCGCTATGGCATCAAAAAGTATATCGGCTCGTATGCGGCGGTAATGAACGGCTTGGATTACGTGATTTTCACCGGCGGCATAGGCGAGAACGCAGTGGAAGTCAGGCAGGACGTCTGCTCCGACATGGAATTTCTCGGCATAGAGCTTGACAAAGACCTAAACGAGAAAACCCGCGGAACTTTAACCAAAATTTCTTCGGACAACGGCAAAACCCAAGTCTGGGTCGTCCCAACCAACGAAGAACTGCTGATTGCAAGGAGCGTAAAGGAATTATTTGGACTGTAAAATGTTTCAAGGGGGTCAGCCAATAGCCGCCATTTCTGTTTGTAGAATTGCAAATAAGATTGGCGGCTATTAAAACTTTGCTAAAGCAAAGTTTTCTTACGTCATCGAGGCGAGGGGGTC
>WRMK01000083.1 GCA_009777155.1 Oscillospiraceae bacterium | reverse complement strand
CATAACGGGGGACGTTCATTTCTTTGCCCGGGCAAAGAAACGAACCAAAGAAACCCGCGCCATGCGGCGAGCACGATACGAGACTACAGCTTAACACGAAAACCCGCCGATACAGTTGTGCTATGCCGAGAGAGACTGGCGGCTTTTCGTATTGCGTACATCTTGGTGATGGGTTTGCGGGGTTTTGGGTTGGTTGGATTTTTTCAATGTTCCCGAATTTTCGGTTGCCTGTAGGTTTTTTCAGCGTAGGGGCGGGATTGCCACGGTTCGCCCGTGGGTTCTCAGCGGTTGCGGAAATTTCCCGCCAATTGTCAATTGTCCATTGTCCATTGTCAATTTTTCATCGCCTTATGAAAATTCTTCTTCCCCTTTTTAATAATCACAAACTCATCAATCTCAATCACCGCGTTAACATCGGTGATTTTTTCGTCATTAATGCTGACGCCGCCTTGCTCAATATTAGTCTTCGCGTCGCGCCCGGACGGGCATAATTTTGTTTTTACGAGCAGGTCAATCAGCCTAATTTTGCCGTCTGAATCGAAGTCGTCTGCTGTGAAAATTGTTGTGGGCATGTCGGCGTTGTTGCGGTCGGTAGCTGTGCCGCCAAACACGCTCCGGGCGGCGGTTTGCGCCTTATCGGCTTCTGCTTTTCCGTGTACAATCGCGGTCATTTCGTAGGCCAAAAGTTCCTTAGTTTCGTTGATTTTCGCGCCGTCTTTTGCGGCCACGAATTTCTCGCGCTCGATAATTTCCTCAATCGGTACAAAGGTCAGCATTTTCAGGCAATTAATCACGTCGGCGTCGTCCACGTTGCGGAAATACTGGTAGAAGTCGTAAGGCGGGCACTTCTCGGGCGAGAGCCACAGCGCGCCTTTCATGGTTTTGCCCATTTTTGCACCATCGCTTGTGAGCAACAAAGAGGTCGTTAATGCAAAGGCGGCCTTCTGCAATTTTCTGCGAATTAAATCCGCGCCCGCCAAAATATTCGACCACTGGTCGTCCCCGCCAACCTGCATTACTACGCCTTTTGTCTTGAATAAATGCAGGAAATCATACGACTGAATCAGCATGTAATTCAGCTCGAAAAACGACAGCCCTTTCTCCATTCGATTCTTGTAACACTCGGCGGCAAGCATGCGATTGACCGTGAAATGCACGCCGATGTCTTTGATAAATTCGAGGTATTTTAGGTCGAGTAGCCAGTCGCCGTTTTTGACAAATTCTGCGCGATTTTCGAGCGTTTCCGAGAAGTCTAAAAATCGGCTCATTTGGGTTCTGAAAATTTCAGCGTTCCTATTTATATCCTCCGCAGTCAGCATTTGCCGCATGTCGGTTTTACCCGACGGGTCGCCCACGAGCGTAGTCCCCGTGCCGAGCAGCGCGTAGGGCTTATGCCCGGCTTTCTGCAAGTGCCGCATGAGAATCAGCTGCACTAAATGCCCGATGTGGAGCGAATCCGCTGTCGCATCAAAGCCGATGTAGAACGAGAAACTTTCGCCGTCCAAAAGCTCGCAGATTTCTTTTTCGTGGCTGAATTGGGCGGTGAGGCCGCGGTGTTTTAGTTCTTGTGAGAGGGTCATGGTGGTTCTCCTTTATTTTGTAATGGGGGCGTTGCCCCCAAACCCCCACGTTGTGCGGGTTTTCGGCGTTGCCGTGGATATGCACGGTTGTGCGGGTTTTGCGGCGCGGCGCAGCCGCGCATAACGGGGGACGTTCATTTCTTTGCCCGGGCAAAGAAACTGAACCATGTAGCAAAGCCGCGACTTTGCTACGAAACCCGCGCCATGCGGCGGGCACGATACGAGCGGGTGTCTTAACACGAAAATCCGCCGACAAAATCGTGCTGTGTATAAGGTAGGCGGGCGTATTTTCGTATTGCGTACATCTTGGGGATAGGTCGCGGGGTTTTAGGTTGTTTGGGTTTTTTCAATGTTGTTGATTAGTGGGTGTGAAAGATTTTGTGGAGTTGTAAATTTTTCAGTCGGAAAACCGTCCGCTACGCGGACACCACAATTGTCCATTGTCCATTGTCAATTATCAATTGTTCGTCGTCAATTATCAATTGCCGTCATCGGCACAGTAATATCCCCCCCCGGCGGCACCATCGGCAGAATATTTATGTTGCGGTCGATTTTGCACTCGATTATTACGGGTTCTTTTGTGCCGAGTTCTAACGCCGATTTCAGGACCGGTTCGATGTCTTCGGTTTTTTCGATTGTGAAAGATTTTATGCCGAATGCGTCGGCTAATTTCGTATAATCAAGCGGGCGGTCTAAGGTCGTTTGTGAGAATCTGCCGCCGTAAAAAAGCCTTTGCCATTGCCGCACCATGCCGAGTACAGAATTATTTAGGACGAGCTGAATCACGGGGATTTTGTACTGTGCAAGCGTTACAAGTTCGCCGAGATTCATGCCGAACGAGCCGTCCCCCGCTATGTTTATGACCGGCTTGTCCGAATTTGCGAAACGTGCGCCGATTGCCGCGCCAAGCCCGAATCCCATTGTGCCGAGGCCGCCGCTGGTGATGAACGTGCGGGTCTCGCGGCTGTGATAATACATCGCCGCCCACATCTGATTCTGCCCGACTTCGGTGGTGATTACCGCTCGCCCTTCGGTCAATTCGTCGAGCTTTTCAATCAGCTCCATAGGGGTCACGGGCAGGGATTCTGTGCCGATTTGTGTCACTTTGCCGGAGTTGTAAATCGCGGTTGCCGAGTTCAACCAGTCGTTGTCAAGTTTGGGTGCAACCGCCTCGTTCAATGCCGCGAGAATCTGCTTTATATCGCCATGCACATTCGCATAAGCGCGGACGTTTTTGCTATGCTCGGCCTCGTCAATATCTATGTGCAGGATTTTGCGAGTATCAGAATCACCAATGAACGACACCGTATTGCCTGTGACCCTATCGGAAAACCGCGTGCCGAGCGCGATGAACAAGTCGCAGTTCTTGAAAGTTTCGGCGGCGGCTTTAGTGCCGTGCATGCCGAGCATGCCTATATAGCGGGTGCACTTGCGGTCGTAGCAACCGAGGCCCATTAGGGAGCAACTGAGCGGCGCATTGACGACCTCGGCGAACCGCGCCAATTCCGCTTCCGCGCCCGACGAAATGACCCCGCCGCCCGCGTAAATATACGGACGTTTCGATGAATTTATAAGGTCGATTGCCATGCTCAAATCGGCTGATACAGCGGGTTTACAACATGTATCAAAAGGCACAATCGGCGCGAAATCGCACTCCGCCGCCGTTATATCTTTCGGCACGTCAATCAGCACCGCGCCTTTTCTGCCGGAGTTTGCAATCTTGAAGGCTTTGCGGATTGTCCCCGCCAAATCAGCGACATCGCGCACCAAGAAATTATGCTTGGTAATCGGCATGGTTATGCCGGTTATATCGACTTCCTGAAAACTGTCCAAGCCGAGCAGGGACAACGGCACGTTGCCTGTGATTGCGACAACAGGCACACTGTCCATGTTGGCGGTTGCAAGGGCGGTGACGAGATTGGTCGCGCCGGGGCCGCTCGTGGCGATTACCACGCCTGTCTTCCCCGAAGCCCGCGCATAACCGTCAGCCGCGTGGCCCGCGTGCTGTTCGTGCGAGGTCAAAATGTGTTTTATCTTGTCGCTGTATTTATAAAGGCTGTCGTAAATATTCAGCACGGCGCCGCCCGGATAGCCGAAAACGACCTCCGCACCCTGCTCAATCAGACACTCAACAATAATATCCGAACCCGGTAGTCTCATTTTTAATTCCCCCTATTCTTAATGCAGAATGCAGAATGCAAAATGCAGAAATAATTTAATTTATATGTGGTTTTCCAACGGAAATAAGCGTTAGATTTCGCTCATTTCTGCATTCTGCATTCTTATTTCTGCATTAATCAGAAATTATACCACAAAAAGCTTGTCTTGTCAAGTGGGTTGTTGTTATTTTGGAAAATTTTACAAAAACCCCCCGAATTCGCACATTCGGGGGTGTTGCAATGTCTTTAGGCATATAATGATAGGTACATTATTTTTCCTACAGTTATCATAACACATATTTTTTCATTTGTCAAGAGGATTTATACATTTTTTCGCAAATTTTTTTGCAATTACCTCTTATTTACCCCCAAAACCCCGCCGACCGAGCCGCAAATCAGCGCGGTTATCAGCCTTCCGACGAAGTAATCCCCGCTTAGTCCGCCGAGTACAAAGGTCGCGACAAAAACCAACAAAACCAGCAACAACGCCGCTTTCACGCCGCTGATAAAGCCGCCGCGGCTTCGCAGTCTCCCCGCTGTGAACCCCGCCGCAAGGCAGGCCACGCCGAACGCCGTCAGCGCGAAGTTGTCCCCCACGACGACCGGCAATTGCAACAGCCGAATGACCAACGAAAACAGCGGCAGGGTCAGCCCGCCCGCGATTACGCCGACAATTGTCGATAAAATATAAACCCGAATTCCGCGCCGCTTTGCAGGCATAAACCCACCTCTTTTCGCAATTCCGCATGACATTGAAATAAATTCAATGTCAGCGGTCGCCGCCGATAGCGGCGGACGGCGACGTTGTCGCCGTCATAGCAATTCCATAAAGCATAAAAGCTTTATGGAATTGCTATGCAATCAATCTTTGTACATCTTATGCAAGAATCGGCGATTATATTAATGCCCGCACAGCCAAAGCTCAAAACAATTGTCCATTGTCAATTGTCCACTGTCAATTGTCCATCAGTTCGGCTTTCATGGCTTCAAACTCGGCGATTTTTTCGCGGTTAATTTTAATCCGCGCTTCAATCGGCGCGATTTCGATGATTAAATCTTTCTCGTTTTTGGCGGCGAAAAACCGACATACCAACATCCCCGCCGCTAATCCCCCGAGTAAGTACGAAATAATTACGCTCACATCAAAAGCGTTCAGCGCGACCGCCGTTGCCACAAAAAACACGAACAACATCCCGAACCGAAAAGCCGCAGTACGACTGCTTTTGAGGCGTTTAGCCTTTTCTTCTGCCACCGGAAGATTCGCGGCGTTGTCTTTCTCCAACAAGGCGATTTTTTCGTTGCACTTCTCGATTTTTTTGCTCAAAATAATCGCCTCGGCCGACATGTCGGCGTTGAACATTGTCCGCTCAAAAATGAACGGCGTCAAACAGCCTTTGCAGATGACTTCCTTCTCGGTCAAATCGACCTGCATATCGGCGTTGCATTTCATGCACTTTGCTAAAAATGTCATTTTTTCACCAAGCCCTTTCTGCACAAGTGTGCTCTTGAAAGCGTATTTCCCGCAATAATGCGAGGTTGCTTTCTAAGTTTTTTTCTCCTGTTTAGGTATAATTTATTTTAATGTCTTCACGATTTAATATAGTCTAAATCCCAATTCCTTCCCGCCCATTCTAACCCGCGGTTGTGATGGCGATAATATGCCTCGAACATTTTGCGTTTCATCTTCCCGTCTTCATCAACGCCGCGATTGTCGATAAAGGCGGCTTTTTCTTCCTCGGTGAATTTGTAATACTCACCGGCTCTGACCCGCCGCGCCGCAATAATCAGCCGTACGGTTGAATCTGCACCGTTCGCAAACATTGAAAAATCATCGGTAACAAGCAACAAAAGTTCGTCGCCATATTGTAATTCTACGTTAGTGTAATAAAAGCTTCTGTCAAGAATGTCAGCCACAAATTCGTCGAAGTGCGCTTTGTTTTCAAAGTAAATATTTTCGGAAAGTTCAAATATTTCACCTTGACTTTCAGCTGTATTGACTTGAAACACCCCAAAAATCTTATAATTTCCCTCCTCATAAAGTGTATCGAATTTGATTACCGCATTGTCTCCTAAAAACTTGAAAGCATCTACTCCTTGTATACCGCGGTATAGATTCAACGGTTGAAACATGTGGTGGGTTATGAAACTTTGCCCATATATAATCGTGGCGTCAGGTCGCGTGTCGTAAGCGAAAACCCCGTTGTGGTAGGTGGAAATCGCGCCATTCTCGTTGGGGTTTTTATCAAGGTCGTGTTTGAGATAAAAGTCGTTGTCGGTCGATTGATAAACGGGGTATTGTATCCACGGAAAAATTTCTACATACCCGATAAAATCATTGTTGTTAACATAAAATGTTTCGTAATACTTCCCGATAACATAGTCTGCATGCGAATTTATATTGTCGGGGCTATCAATAATTATTTCGTCACCGCTTTCGCAAGCGGCGAGAGCCATTGAAAAGGTTAACGCAAAAGCAATCGTCAAAACCTTGCGCTTCATAATTTTTTACCTCACTTTTTATTTCAACGGCCTCATTAATTTCTCCCTCACCGCGCAATAAAAACTGCCGCTTTTCAGGTCAATCAGCGATAATTTGAGGGCAGATTTTTTTATAATTGCCGACTGTTCTTTCTGCAATTCTATGGCTTTTTCGCCGTCAATTGAGATGAAAACTTTGCGGTCAAATTCGACTTTTAGTTTCAACTCGGCGGAAAAAATCATCGGCCGCCCGAACAGCGAGTGGGCGCAAATCGGCGTAAATTCTATGCAGTCTAACCGCGGCTCGATTATCGGGCCGCCCGCCGAAAGTGCGTAGGCGGTCGAGCCTGTGGGAGTGCTTAAAATCAGGCCGTCAGCGCGGATTTCGGTGACTGTATTTCCGTCCGCAGAGACTTTGAATTCGGGCAATTTCGCGTTCAAACTTTTTTGAAAAACCGCGTCGTTCAACGCCAAAAAAAACTCACCATTCACCGACACATCGAACATCATTCGGGTGGAAATGCTGTAATTTTCCTCGTCCGAAAGCAGGCGCAAATCGTCGAGCGCGTCCGCTTCCAAGCTCGTCATAAAGCCCAATCTGCCTGTGTTTATGCCGAGCAGCGGCTTGTTCAATTTCGCGGCATTTTTGCCGTGATGCAAAATCGTGCCGTCCCCGCCGACCGTGATAATCATGTCGCAATTTTCGTGTACAGCCTCGGAAAATTCCACAGTATGCCCTAATTTACGAAGCCGTTTGAGAACCTCGCAAACCACGCCCTCATCGGGCTTTTTCTTGTTTTTGCATACCAATATCTTCATACTTTAACCCCACTTGAAGTAACATATAAACTCGCTATTCTTGCCCTTTTGATTGAGTTTAGAAGGCACTGTTCCAATAATTTCACACCCAAGATTTTGGGTAAATTCTTCGACTTTTTTCACCGTTTTTTGAACAAGTTTCATGTCGGTGAGGACACCGTTTTTCATGCGCGATTTTGCAATACGCCCGACTTCAAACTGCGGCTTAATCAACACCGCCGAACCCGCTCCCGGCTTGATAAAATCACGGAAATAAGGCAAGACTTTTGTCAGCGAAATGAACGATAAATCGGCTGTGATGAAGTCAACTTTTTCGGGTAATTTTAGACTGCGAATATCCTGTTTTTCTATTCCCACAACTCGCGGATTTTCGCGCAAAGATTTGTGTAATTGATTCTCGCCGACGTCTACTGCGTAGATTTTTTTCGCGCCTTTTTGCAACATAAAATCGGTGAAGCCGCCGGTCGATGCGCCCGCGTCAAGGCAGGTTAAACCTGCAAAACTTATGCCGAAAATTTCCGCCGCGGTCTCGAGTTTATGCGCCGCTTTTCCGACGTATTGTAACCGCGAAATTATTTCGATTTCGCAGTCGTCCGAAACATTTGCGGACGGTTTTGTGACCACCGCGCCGTTGATTTTGACACTGCCGTTTGTGATTAAATCGGCCGCTTTATTCCGGCTTTCTGCGTAATTTTTTTCGTGCAAAAAAACATCAAGTCGCATAATTTTTCACCGTGACACTCGCCGCGTTTCAGATTTTCAACGGACGACCGGGGGCGGTCGTCCCTACGTTTATAACCCTGCAAAATTTTTCATGTTACCCAAACTTAGTCCGCACATTTTCAGTTGCCGCTCGACATTCGCAATCGGCACAAACCCGCTCACACCGCGCATTTTGTAGCGAATTTCACTGCGAATTTCCCCCGCCAATTTCTCCGCGACGCCGCCGCTTATCGAGTGTTCTTCAAAGAAAATTACGTCCTTGTAATTCGCGATAATCGCGAAAATTTCTTGCGGCAACGGGTGAATTTGCACGAGCCGCAAAATGTCCGCGCCGTACTTTTTTAAGCGCGAAACGCTCTGCGATAAACGGCCGTATGTGATGATTAATTTGTCGGTTTTTTCGCTGTTTTTATAGTGATAAAAATCGGTTACAGCAATCGTGTCAAGGTCGTCGTGGAGCGGGTCTACGCAGATTCCGCGCGGGTATCGCACGGCGGAAATTCCGCTGTCTTCATAGAGGGATTTTTGCAGGCAGTTGCACAGTTCCCCGGCCGTCAAAGGCGCGTAAATTTTCGTGCCGGGAATCAGCGAAAGTAAGCCGACATCGAAAGTTCCTTGATGAGTCGGGCCGTCTTCGCCGCCGAGCCCGGCGCGGTCGATTGCCAAAACCATTCGCAATTTTTCAATCGCCGCGTCGTGAATTAATTGGTCGAAACACCGCTGCAAAAAGGTACTGTAAACCGCGAAAACCGGCAGTAATCCTGCGCTCGACAACCCCGCCGCAAAGCTCGCCGCGTGCGCCTCGGCAATGCCGACATCGAAGAATCGCTCAGGGTGTTTTTTCGCGAAATAATTGCAACCGGTTGCGTGTTTCATCGCCGCCGTAATTAGGCAAATTCTGCTGTCTTTTTCGCCGAGTTTTGCGATTTCTCTGCCGAAAATTTCCGAGTAGGTGAGCGACGAAATATCCGGATGCAGAGCGGGTTTAGCCAATGTTTTTTTGTGCTTATCAATGCCGTGATAATGCCCCGCATTTTCCTCAGCGGGCATGTAGCCCTTGCCTTTTTTTGTGCGAACGTGAACCAAGCAAGGGCAGTTCAGCGACTGCGCCAATTCTAACACTTCAATCAATTCTTTCAGGTTGTGGCCGTCCGCCGGGCCTAAGTATTTGAAGCCGAGATTTTCAAATAAATTCTCGCGAATAAGCGCGCCTTTTACGATTTTTTTAGTCTCGCCGATTGCGCCCGAAACGCCTTTACCAATGGTACTTTTCGCGAGAAAATCTTTCACCGCAAGCTTAGTTTCGTGGTAATTTTTCGACGAGCGAATTTGCGAAAGATAGGCCGCGAACGCGCCCGAATTTTTTGAAATGCACATCTCGTTATCGTTCAAAATTACTATAAAATTATTTTTCAGATTCTTAAATTTTCCCGCGTTGTTCAAGCCCTCGTAAATTTCGCCGCCCGTGAAACTTCCGTCGCCCGCGACCGCAATCACGCTCCCCGTCTCGTTTTTCAGCGACATCGCCGCCGCGATTCCGAGACCCGCCGACACCGAAATGCTCGAGTGCCCGCCGATAAAAGCGTCGTGCTCCGACTCCGACGGCCGCGGAAATCCCGAAATCCCGCCTTCCTGCCGCAGTTTCGCGAAATTCTCAAGCCTGCCCGTCAAAATTTTGTGGGTGTAGGACTGATGCCCGACGTCGAAAATAAATTTGTCACGCGGCGTTGTGAAAACCGAGTGCATCGCAATTGTCAATTCGACCGCGCCCAAATTTGATGCCAAATGCCCGCCGTTTTTGGATACAACCGAGATTAGCAAGCCGCGTATTTCCTCACACAGCGCGGTTTTTTCGGCAAGTGAAAAAGTTTTCAGACGTGCGGGATTTATGTTTTGTAGAGACAAGATTTTCTCCCTTCAGCTAATGCAGAAATTAAAATGCAGAATGCAGAAATGGTTAAAATTTTTATGTCGGCGGGAGCGTTTGCAGAACGGGCGAACGCAGTTCGCCCCTACCACATGTAAAATTATTAACCACAGAAAAAATTTTTCACTGTAGAGGCGAACTGCGTTCGCCCGCGTCCCCCCAACGCCCGCCATTTTCCCAACGCGCAAAATGGGGGGGCACGGCGCGATGTGGGCATCGCGCCCTACGCGCGGCACGCGCCGGGGGTTGTTCGTAACCCCGGCGCGCCGAGGGCGTCGCGCCCTACCGTTCATATCAATAAGGAATATAATAAACTTCCTCGGAAACCTGACGAAAAACCGAAACAGCGGTAGAA
>WRMK01000082.1 GCA_009777155.1 Oscillospiraceae bacterium | reverse complement strand
CGAACGTGACCGTCACGGGAACAAGCGAGGGCAGCTGGCGGCGGCTTGCCGTTGCCGCAAATGCAACGGCGGCTATTACGCTTGATGACGCGACTATAAAGTTGTCGGGCGGGTCTACGTCGTCGCCGTTGCTCTTGAACAACGGTGCGAATCTTACACTCACCCTTGTGGGAGAAAACACCTTTTCGGCGGATAATGCGCGTGATAGTAGAGCAGGTATAGAAGCCCCCGACGGAACAGAACTCACCATAAACGGCACGGGCAGTCTAACCGCCCAAGGCGGTTATGGCGGTGAAGGCGGTAATGGCGGTGCAGGTATCGGCGGCGGTTATCTTGGTGACGGCGGTACGATTACCATAAACAGCGGCACAGTCACGGCTATAGGCGGTGATTTCGGTGCAGGTATCGGCGGTGGACGCCGCGGGGCGGGAGGCACTGTTACCATAAACGGCGGCAATGTCACCGCAAGTACAAATAGTAGTACCGGCATCGCAAGAGCAATCGGCAGAGGGGCGGGGGGCTCGAACGGCACAGTCACCGTCAACGGCACATATGACTATTGGACAAACACAGCCAACACCGACCCGGGCGGCACTCCGACACGCCAAACTTTCAGCAACGACACCGCGACATTCGCAAATTCACAGGAATTCAGATACATAAAACTCGTATCAGCTTTAATCTACGTCAACGGCGCAGAGGTCGAAGCCCCCACCGTCGCGCGGATTCAGTCCGCAATAAGTGAGCAGTTGAACGACGACGATGTCACCGAAGTAACCGTTACAGGCAGATTCACCTCGGCAACCTCCATGCTTACCATAGATATTCCCGAAGGCAAAAAGGTGCTTTGGGATGCGGAGTATTCGGGTAGTACCAATGGTGTTACAATCAGAGCGCGGGGCGAAGGGGAAATTGTGCTTGGTGAAAACGCCGAACTAACCAACAACTACGCCACAGGACCCCTGTTTCAAGTTACAGGCAATGCAAAAGCCACCATAAACGGCGCAAACCTAACCGCTTTGGGCGGTTACGCACTTTACCTTTCAACCAACGCAACCGCAACTATAAACAGCGGGACTTTGACGAATACTCTTGCGGACCCCGCCGGTCAAGCCACTGTGTGGGTAACGGCCTATGCCGCGCTTGCCGTTCACGGCGGCACTATCACAAACACCGAGCCTACAGGGCGGGTGGTTTTTGCGGCAGGATACGCCTCGGTTTACGTAACAGGCGGCACTATTGACAGCGGCAAGATTCAAGCTTACGATAATTCAATTCGCGGCTATTACATGGGCGACAACGCGGGGAAATTCGGCAGTGGGTTCACCAATGCCACAAACCTTTTCCAACTCGACACCTATCTAATGCGTACCATTGAGAACGGCGCATTTCAATACACAGGCGCACTCTATGAGGGCGTAGTCAACGCCGCATTTGCGCCCGGCTTGGAGCTTACCGCAGTAACCGTGAACCCGCCGACGGCACTGCATACATTCAGCGGTAATATTGTCACTTTTGCAGGGACTTACGACACGACGGTGCAAAGCATTGCAATAACCGGTACTCTCGGAAGCGGCAAAATCCCCGTCACCTTTACAAACAACACCGCGTTCGGCTTGAACCTCAACTCGATTTACTACACCATAACCGCAACAGCGGGCGCAAACGGCAGTGTCACAGGCGGCGGCTCATACCCCCGAGGTTGGAATTTAACCCTCACCGCAACCCCCGACAACGGCTATAAATTCGAGGGGTGGTATGAGAACAACGTGAGAATCGACAGTGCGAACGCGGTCTACTCGTTCATGGTAATCGAAAACCGCACCTTGCAAGCGCGGTTCACCGAGGCAAGCTACAACATAACCTACAACCTTGACGGCGGCACAGGCGACACCACAGGCAGTTACACATTCGGCGCGGGATTAGACACCCTCCCGACCCCGACAAAGCCCGGGTATACTTTCGGTGGCTGGTTCGACAATGCCGACTTGGGCGGCGCGCCCGTGACCGAAATCACAGCGGCCGACTACGGCAATAAGGAACTTTGGGCGAAGTGGGAGCCTGAAGTCTTCTACGTAAACGACACGCCGGTGCAAGACCCGATAGTGGATAGTATCAGAGACGCAATCAACAACGCACTCGCCGAATCCGACACCGTCACAGTTACAGGCAGATACACAACCGCATACGGCCCGCTCAAAATAGAAATCCCGGCCGACAAAACCCTCGTGTGGGACGCGGAATATTCGGGGTATTTCAGCGGCATTTTAATCGACGTATCAGGCGCAGGGAGCATGATACTTGACAATAACGCGGTTTTATCAAACATATCGGCCGTTTATGCTTACGACACCGTCAAACTCGTGATAGACGGCGGCACGATAAAAAGTTCACATTTGGCGATAATGTTATATGACGATTCTGCTCTTGTTGTTTTGGACGGCTCTGTTACGGGATATATCGACGCATATGATGATTCGGTTGTTTATGTGGCGGGCGGCGTTCTTGATGATTCGGCCATTGCCGTTCCTGATTCGGGGGCGCAAACATGCTATTATACAGGCGACAACGCGGCGAAATTCCACAGCAGTTTCCCACCCCAAAGACTTTTCAAGTTAGACGCCGCCCCCGCGCTTACCACAGCGGACGGCGATTATACCTACAATCCCGACTTGCCACACAGCGGCTCACCGATTACCGCGACATTCGCGAGCGGTCTTGAAATTACGAGCGTAACGGTGAACCCCGAAACGGCTTTGCATGAATTTGCCGACAACAAGGTTGTGTTTGCAGGGGTGTACAACGAGGAAATTACCCTTGAAGTCGCGGGGACACTCGCGGGCGGGCGCATACCCGTGGAGTTTGCGACTGCTGAATTTGGCGTGAACATTGACTGCTGTGTAGTCTGCTTTGCGGCAACAGCCGCCTGCGAGTGCGTTAAGTGCCTTGAGTGCGGCAGGCCCGAGGCGGCATGCGGTGTCATAGAAATTAAGAGCGTGAAGTACCCGCGGTGTTTGACGACGCTCGATTTATCCTATATGGGACTTACGGATGCGGATATAGAGCCGCTTCAATACATGACGAATTTGACGAAGTTGTATTTGATGAACAACGACATTAGCGACATTTCGGTGTTGTCAAGTTTGGATAGTTTGGAAGTTTTGGATTTGTACGACAACAACATAAGCGATATTTCGCCACTTACGAACTTGACAAATTTAGGCGAGTTATATTTGGAACGTAACAACATCAGCGATATTTCGGCATTGGCGGGGTTGACAGAGTTGAGCGATTTGGCGTTGAACAACAACAACATCAGCGACATTTCGGTGTTGTCAAGTTTGGTGAACTTGAAATCATTGGCTTTGAGCCGCAACAACATCAGCGACGTTTCGACGTTGTCAAGTTTGACGGATTTGCTGGGCTTGTATTTGGACGGCAACCCCCTCACATTAGCGCAAATAGACGCATTAGAAACGGCTTTACCGAGTTGCATCATACTGCACGATGCAGTCGAGGGCTGTGAAGCTTGCGGCAGGCACGAGAATTTCTGCGACTGCATTACTATCAAGAATGTGAAATATCCGCTGACCGCGACAGTACTCAATTTACCCACCATGGGACTGACGAACTCGAATATAGAGCCGCTTGTACACATGACGAACTTGATGGAGTTGAATTTGTCGAACAACAACATCAGCGACATTTCGGTGTTGTCAAGTTTAACGAATTTGGAATATTTGTATTTGCTCAATAACAACATCAGCGATATTTCGGCATTGGCGGGGCTGACGGGGTTGAGAGAGCTGAATTTGGACAACAACAACATCGGCGACTTTTCGGTGTTAGGGAACTTAACTAATTTGACTTTATTGGCTTTGAGCAACACCAACATCAGCGATATTTCGATGTTGTCAAGTTTGACGAAATTGACAAACTTGGGTTTGTACGACAACCCCCTCACATTAGCGCAAATAGACGAACTGCAAGCGGAATTGCCGAGTTGCACCATAAGGCACAACGCAGTCGCGGGCTGTGAACTTTGCGAAAAGCACCTGACTTTGTGCGATTGCATTACTATCAAGGACGTGAAGATTGCGCGGAGTTGGACAGTGCTGTTTTTAGACGAAATGGAGTTGACAAACGCGGATATAGAGCCGCTTGTACACATGACGAATTTAACGGTGTTGGTTTTGGAAAGTAATAATATAAGTGATATTTCGGTGTTGGCAAGTTTGACGGGTTTGGAAGAATTGAATTTGGATAACAACGACATCAGCGACCTCACGCCGTTGTATTCGCTGACACAATTATCGTGGTTGGCCCTACGCGACAACCCGATTACAGGCCAGCAGGTGGATGCTTTGCAGAAGGTTTTGCCCGACTGTGTGATTTATACCAATGCAGAATATGAATTTTGCAGCGGTTGCGGCGAACGCATAGATGAATGTGTGATTATCAAAGGCGTGCACTACTATACAGGGGCGAGCCACCTTGATTTGTCCTTCATGGAACTCACGAACGAGGACATAGAGCCGCTCATACACATGACGGATTTAATTGAATTGGATTTGTATGGTAACGACATCAGCGATATTTCGGTGTTGGCGGGGTTAACGGATTTGAGATGGTTGTATTTGGATAACAACAATATCAGCGATATTTCGCCGCTTACAAGTTTGACGAATTTGCAGTCTTTGCTTTTGAACTTCAATAACATCAGCGATATTTCGCCGTTGTCAAGTTTGACGAATTTGGCAATTTTGAATTTGACCGGCAACAACAACATCAGCGATGTTTCGCCGCTTACAAGTTTGACTAATTTAACTGAATTATATTTGACCGACAACAACATCAGCGATGTTTCGGCGTTGTCGGGTTTGACGAATTTAATTGACTTAGACTTGGACTACAACAATATCAGCGATGTTTCGCCGCTTACAAGTTTGACTAATTTAACTAAATTATATTTGAACGACAACAACATCAGCGACGTTTCGGCGTTGTCAAGTTTGACTAATTTAACTGACTTATATTTGGACAACAACAACATAAGCGACGTTTCGCCGCTTACAAGTTTGACGAGTTTGGAGCTGTTGGGTTTGTTCAACAACCCGCTCACATACGCGCAAATTACCGCATTAGAAGCGGCTTTGCCGGATTGCGACATAGTCCACAGCGCCAACCCCGACTGCCACGACTTAGACCCCGATGACTGCACATTTTGCAGAGTTTGCGAGCGCGTGTTACCGCGCTCCTGCCCGCGCGACAACCCGTGCGAACGGCACGTCGTCGTCCCGCCTACGGGGTTGGGTGATGTTAGGGGGTTTGCGGGGGTTGCGGTTGTGATGGTGGGGGTTTTTGCGGGGTTGTGGGGGTATTCGCGGCGAAGGAAAAATTAAGAACGTGATATAATTTACCGCCCCGACTGTAAAAGTCGGGGCGGGTTCTTACACCCTCCTCCCCTCAAACCTATCCCTCAAAATCAACAACGCCCGCTTTTCAATCCGCGAAACATAGCTCCGCGATATATTCAGCTCCGCCGCGACCTCGCGCTGGGTCATGGCTTTGACGCCCTGCTTAGTCCCCATATTCAGCCCGTATCGCTTGCTGATTATGACTTTTTCGCGCTCACTCAGGCTATCGTTTATGTACTCGTACAACTTTTTGAAGTTAATCAGCAGGTCTACCTCGTCAACAATGTTTGTCGGGTCGCTGAAAATGTCGGCAATTGTAATTTGATTGCCGTCTTTGTCGGTGTCGATGGGTTCATTCATAAACACCTCCGTCAACTGCTTTTTTACCTTACGAAAGTGCATCTTAATCTGATTATCAATACACTTACTCGCATAGGTGCTGAAGCTGATTTTCTTGCTCTGCTTGAAGGTCTCCGCCGCCTTAATCAGCCCGATTGTGCCGATTGAAATTAGGTCGTCTTGGTCTTTTGAGTCGGCGTAATTCTTCCGCACTATGAACGCCACCAACCGCAGATTATGCACAATCAGCTTGTTTCTCGCGCACTCGTCCCCCTGCTCAATCTTTTCGATGCACTCCGCTTCTTCTTTTTTAGACAACTGCCGCGGAAAAGTCCCGCCATTTTCAAGGTGCAATGCGAGAAACATCAGGTTCTGCAACGCCGCCTCGAGTAAAACCAAAAACATGAGAAAAACCGTCCTTAAAATATTATCACATTATTAATTTATGACGGACTTCTTGTCAATTATTCGGGTTTTTTGATATAATTTGGCTTGTTCGCGGCTAAATATTTTTAGGCTTGCATTAATTTGCAGGCCTTTTGAATTGACACGGTCGTGCGGGCGTGGTATTATAATAGTAGATGATTGCGAAACTCACTACATACAGCAAAATTTTTGCGAATGGGGCAGAGGGGGGAGTAGGGGTCTATGTCTGCGCCGTCGCCTTGAACCCGCACGACCCGCTTTTACACTTGCTCAAACTTAACTTTCTCGTCCCAAAGACTTTGTAGATAGAAGAACCTTTTATGAAGATAGATTTTTAATATATAGCGAACCCATAAGTCGCCAAGGGGAAAACTCGCTGTCGAGGAAGTGGGTCTTGAAAGGTTTGTGTGTGCGTGTAGTGCAATGCACGCAGTTCAAAGCGACGGCGCAGACATAGACCCCTACTCCCCCCTCCGCCCTACAATATGTAGATGAAACATAAAACCATCTCGCCACATGTAGGGGCGCGCATTGCGCGTCCGTGTGTTTCGCAATCGTCTGATTATAATAGTAACGGGAGGTGAGCCGAGTGGGAAAAATATTTAATCTGCTAACAAGCAGAGCATTCGTCGTCAGTGCGCTGATGTTCGTTGAAATCGCGCTGATTACTATAATCATGGTGTTTTTGTCACAGCTGTTCCTGCCGATATTCGGGCTTTTCCTGCTTGCGAATGTCATCATCGTCTTGGGGATTATCAACCGCAACCACAACCCGATGTTCAAAGTCGCGTGGTTAGTGCCCGTGCTTGCCTTTCCGGTTATCGGCGCGTTGTTTTACATCATGTTCGGGCGCACTCACCTTAACAAAAAAAACACCGAAAAACTCTCCGGGGCATACAACAGCGCGAGTGATTTTTTCACCGTCAACGATGAGTTAATCGCCCGCTTTTCCTCGAAATACCCCCACACCGCCAAGGAGGCCTACTATATAATAGAAAGCTCGAAGTCCGACATATACGAGTTCACCGAGAGCGAATATTTCTCGCCCGGCAACCTGTTTTTTGAAAAATTGTTGGTCGAATTAAAGAAAGCCAAAAACTTCATCTTCATCGAATACTTTATCATCAAAGAAGGCTACATGTGGGAGTCGCTCAAGGCGGTCTTGGTCGAGCGGCAGAGCCACGGGGTTGAAATCCGCGTGCTGTACGACGATATGGGCTCGGCAATGAGCAATGTCCCGCCCGATTTTGCACAGGAGCTACGTAAATCGGGCTTCAAAGCCGCAGTTTTCAACCCGTACAAGCCCTCGTTAGACCGTTTCCTGAATTATCGCGACCACAGGAAAATCTGCATTATAGACGGAAAAGTCGCGTTCACAGGCGGGATTAATATAGCTGATGAGTACATTGGCAGGGACAATCGCCTCGGCTTTTGGCAGGACAGCGCGGTAATGCTCCGCGGCGACGCGGTCAACCGCATGACCATCATGTTTTTGCAGATGTGGACCTTCACGACGGGCGAAAACCCGCGCTACGGCGAGTACCGCGCCAACTTCAAGGCCAACCATGACGGCTATGTCGTGCCGTTCTCGGACGAGCCGCTGATGCAAGAGCTAATCTGCGAAAGTGCATATATTAATATCATTGCAAACGCCACAAAGTACGTTTATATTTGCGCTCCTTATCTAATACTCGACCAAGCGACCTCCGCCGCGCTAATCCGCGCCGCCAAAAGTGGAATCGACATAAAAATCATCACCCCCGGCATCCCCGACAAGAAATTAATCTATTACATGACCCAATCAAATTACAAGGACTTAATCGCCGCCGGGATTGAAATTTATGAGTTTATACCCGGCTTTATCCACAACAAAACCATAGTTTCCGACGACGAAAAAGCGATAGTCGGGACTGCCAATTTCGACTATCGCAGTTTTTATTTACACTTCGAGAACGGCGTCTGGCTTTACGGCTCAAAAGCGGTTATTCAAGCCAAGAAATCCTTTGAGGAAGTCTTGGCGAAGTCGCGCAGGGTGACATGGCGGCAAATCGAGGAAACGCCTTTTGGGAAGCGGTTGGTTTGTTCGTTGTTGAAGGTGTTCGCGCCGTTATTGTAGGGGCGAGTTTCCACGGCGCGTCCGCAAATCCGCACGACCGTCGCCGTTTCTGTAGGGGCGCGCATTGCGCGTCCGCAAATCCGCACGACTGCCGCCGCTTCTGTAGGGGCGGGCATTGCCCGCCCGCAAATCCGCACGGCCGTTGCCGTTTCTGTAGGGACGCCATACATGGCGTCCGTGGAAAAAATGGCGGTTGTGCGGATTTGCGGGCGCGATATATCGCGTCCCTACGCCAAATTACGCACAACCGCCGTTTCTGTAGGGACGCGCATTGCGCGTCCGTGGAAAAAATTGCGGTTGTGCGGGTTTGCGGACGCGCAATGCGCGCCCCTACATTTTTGCAATTGCGCCGTTATTGTAAATCTTCTACAATTTTTTGCGTAATCCTCGCCGCCTCCGACACGACCTTCTCGACGTCGAGGGTTTTATACTCGCCGTCCTCGTAAAGCACGTTGCCGTCTGCCATTGTGAGGATTATGTCGCCGCCGCACGCCGAGTAGACGACGTTATTCACCAAGTCGTGAGCGGGGTTCATGTTGGGTTTTGTGATGTCCAGCATGATTAAATCCGCCGCGAACCCCTCTTTGAGCAAGCCGCAATCCGCTCCCCTGCCTTGTGCAATCGCGCCCGCTCGTGTCGCGGCGTAGAGCGTATCACGCGGCGGTGAAGCCGCAGGTTCTGCGAAAATCCCCTTGTGCAAAAGTGAGAAAAATTTCATCTCCTCGATAAAATTCAAGCTGTTGTTACTCGCCGCGCCGTCGGTGCCGATTGCGACATTTACCCCGGCGGCTTTGAGTTTCGGGACGTTGCAAGTCCCGCTCGCAAGTTTCAGGTTACTGACCGGGCAAGACGCCACCGTCACGCCTTTGTCCCTGAAAATCGCAACGTCCTCATCTTCAAGCCAGACACAATGGGCGGCAGTCGTCGGCGGGTCAAACAAGTCGTTCGCCGCAAGATAGGCCGCGGGGGATTTGCCCTGCCGCCTTTTGCACTCGTCATGCTCGAATTTAGTCTCGCTGACATGAACCTGCATGTTCGCGCCGATTTCGCGGGTATACTCGGCAAGTTGCCGAACGGTCTTAGGATTCGAGGTATACTCGGCGTGCAACGACATGTCGATTTTAACGCGGCCGTCGGCTGTGTTGTGGAAGTCCTTGAACAGTTTTTCACACTCGCGGAATCTTTCGGTATCGCGCAAATCCGTATCGTCAAAGCTCAAAATCGCCCTGCCGATATTGGCTTTCGCGCCTGTTTCAATGAAGGCCCGCGCCATCTCGTCACAGAAGGCGTACATATCGGTCGTGGAAATTATCCCGAACCGAATCGACTCTGCAATCCCGAGCAGTGTCCCCCAATAGATTGCATTACCGTCCATCTTGTCTTCAAACGGGAAAATCCGCTTGTGGAGCCAATCTTGCAGATTCATGTTCTCGCCGTACCCCCGCAAAAGCGTCATCGGGGTATGGGCGTGGCAGTTGTAGAACCCGCTCATCAGCAGCCTGCCCTCGCCTTTGCAGACCTCGCCGAAGTCCTCGTAAGGCTTGCTGTCGCCGATAAACGCAATTGTCTTGCCCCGAATTCCGACGTACATATTCGGGCGGACGTTGAAATTCTCGTCAATGATTGTGATGTTGCTGAAAAGCATGGTGATTTCCTCCTAATGTTTTAGTTAACGAGCAGAAACTTGGGGGGCGCGTGGTAGGGGGCAGGGGGTCTGTGTCTGCTCTACCGCAAAGAACCGCCAGCCCGCCACACAAACTCATGAAACTCCACTTTCTCGATTGCAAACTTACAAGTTCACGACTTAATAG
>WRMK01000081.1 GCA_009777155.1 Oscillospiraceae bacterium | reverse complement strand
CGGCGGGACTTGTGTGGGCGCGCGGAGCGCGCCCTTTCGCGCAACCTCGTAAGTCCAAACGTAGGGACGACCGCCCCCGGTCGTCCGTTGAATACAGCGAACCCACGTAGGGGCGCGATATATCGCGCCCGAAAACACAACGGTCACATATTCACACGGACGCCATGTATGGCGTCCCTACGTTCGTTCGCATAATCCGCAGAAACACAGCACGGTGTTTTGTAGGGAACGGTTCGTAACCGTTCCGCAAAGTTTGCACGAACTTACAAACGGAACGGTTAAGAACCGTTCCCTACAATAAAACATACGAATGGCAGGGATTACTGCAAACACAGTATTTACGCACAACGTAGGGGCGAACTCCGTTCGCCCGCAGTCCCCCACCACGCCCCGCAAACTCGCAACCCCGCAATCCCCCACAACACAGGCGCGCTCCGCGCGCCCCTTCGGGGCTTGACATTGTCAAATTCATCGAAAATCACGCCATCAAACCAAAAAAATTTCAAAAACCACTTTACTTTTACACAAAAACATGGTATAATTAACGAATGGAAAAGATTATTGTTTTTGTGGATTGCGAAATCAATCAAGACGATTGTATATCGGATATGGGTGCTGTGGCTGTAAAAGCCGACACAGACAGCACTCTTTTGAAGTTACACACTAAGTCGCAAGCGGAATTTGCCGCTTTTATTTCAAAGGCAAGTTTTATTTGCGGGCACAATATTTTCAATCACGACTTAAAATACATAGAAAATTTTGTCCCAAAAGCGGCAAAAATTATAGATACGCTTTACTTATCTCCGCTTCTGTTCCCGAAAAAACCTTATCATAAGTTACTGAAAGATGATAAGTTTCGAGCGGAAGAACTTAACAATCCGCTCAACGATTCACTCAAAGCTATGGAATTATTTTGGGACGAGGTTAACGCGTTTAACGCACTTGACGAGGATTTAAAGAGGGTTTATTTCACTTTGCTTGGTGAACAAAGTGAGTTTTCCGGGTTCTTTGATTTTTTGGATTACAGAGCTTTCCCAAAAGCAAAAACCTTTTTCAAGTTACCAAATCTGCCTAACCGCGCCGATAAAAGCATTACAGCAAAGGGCTTTGAAGGAAAAATATGCAGTAATGCGCCGTTGTCAAGTATAGTAAAAAATAATCCGATTGAACTCGCCTTTTGTTTGTCGTTAATTCTAACCGATGACCGCTTCTCAATTACGCCGCCGTGGGTAAATATGAACTTCCCTTTAGTTGGAAACGTGATACATTTAATGCGAAATACTCCGTGCAAAAGCGGCTGTGAGTATTGTAATAATCGTCTGAATATTGCCCGGAAATTGAAGGATATTTTTGGTTACGAAACCTTTCGGAAGTACGATGGGGAGCCGTTACAGGAGTCGGCGGCGAAAGCGGCAGTTGACAATAAAAGTTTACTTGCAATCTTTCCGACGGGCGGTGGAAAATCAATAACTTTTCAACTGCCTGCGTTAATTGCGGGGGAAACAGTTAAAGGATTAACAGTTGTGATTTCGCCGTTACAGTCACTTATGAAAGACCAAGTTGACAACTTGGCCAACCTTGGAATTGCCGATGCCGCCGCGATTAACGGCATGTTAAGCCCGCTCGAACGTGCGGAAAATATTCAGCGCATCGAAAGCGGCAAGGTGTCAATTTTATACATATCGCCGGAGTCATTGCGTTCACAAACTATAGAAAAATTACTATTGTCGCGAAATATAGTAAGATTTGTAATTGATGAAGCGCATTGTTTTTCCGCATGGGGACAGGAATTTCGTGTGGATTATCTTTATATTGCCGAGTTTATAAAAACATTTCAAAAAAAGAAAAACTGCTCTTTCAATATTCCTGTTTCGTGTTTTACAGCGACCGCAAAACCTAAAGTTATTAGCGATATTCGGGATTATTTTAAGATGTCATTAGACATAGATTTAGAACTTTTTGCAACTTCAGCAAGCCGCAAAAACTTGCGCTATCAGGTCATTTACAAGGAATCAGACGATGAAAAGTATACCGCACTGCGAAATATTTTAAGCGGTAAAAATTGTCCCGTAATTGTTTATGTTTCAAGTACTAACAGAACACGTGTGTATGCAGAAAAATTATGCAATGACGGGTTCACGGCGAGAGCCTTTAACGGTAAGATGGATTCTACCGAAAAAATCGCCAATCAAGAAGCTTTTATGTCCGGTGAAGTGCAAATTATCGTTGCTACATCTGCGTTTGGAATGGGTGTTGATAAAAGTGATGTGGGGTTAGTTGTACATTTTGACATTTCAGATTCGTTGGAAAATTACGTTCAGGAAGCCGGCCGCGCAGGACGCGACCCCAAACTGCAAGCCGATTGCTACGTCCTTTTTAACGACACCGACCTCGACCGGCATTTCATTTTATTAAACCAAACAAAACTTAGTATAAGTGAAATTAATCAAGTTTGGAGGGCGATTAAATCATTAGCGCATCATAGAAAGAAGTTTTGCCGTTCCGCGCTCGAAATCGCGCGTGAAGCGGGTTGGGAAAGCACAGACAAAGAAATCGAAACGCGAGTACGAACCGCTATTACCGCTCTTGAAACTGCCGGATATGTTCGTCGCGGTCAAAATTCTCCGCATGTTTTTGCAACAAGTATACAAGTTAAAAGTGTTGCTGAAGCTAATCAAATTATACGCAGTTCAGATAGATTTGAAGGTGAAAAAACTAAAACTTACGCCGAGAGAATTATAAGCTCTCTTATTTCAAGCAGAAGCGTCGCCGCAGGCATCAATTCCGGCGAGAAAGTTGAATCCCGAATTGATTATATGTCGGAGAGGCTTGGCATTGAAAAAGCGGATGTAATCTCGGTTGTAACAGGGTTACGCGAAATAGGTTTACTTTCAGATTGCCAAGACTTGACTGCTTATTTGCGAAACAGTGACACTAAAAATAAGTCGAGCAATATGTTGAAAAAATTTGCTTCGCTTGAAAGGTTTTTGATTGAATTTTTGGCAGAGCAATGCAGAACGGTTGACGAATCGGTTATTTTAGAACTCAAAAGTATTAACGAGAAAGCAGAAAAAGCCGGCGTGAAAAATTCAACCGTAAAGTCAATTAGGACGATTTTGTATTATTGGAACATTAAATGTTACATAAAAAGGGGGAAAAAGACAGCTTCCGGAAATGGTATTGAAATAACCTTACAATCAAGTGTACAAGATATTGCCACAGAAGCCGCGGTTAGAGCCGATGTAGCGGAGATGGTAATCATGGAACTGTACAGCCGTCTGCAACAACCGATTTCGCCTGTGAGCACGGGGAGGCTTGTGCAGTTTTCTGCGCCTGAATTATTAGAAAAATTCAAGTTAAAATATTCTGCAAATTACGAAATCAGACAAATTGAAGACGCGCTTTTATATCTCTCTAAAATCGACGCATTGACCTTAGAGGGCGGGTTTTTGGTGTTGTATAACTCAATGGAAATTGAGCAAATTGAACACGATAACCGTATTCAATATAAAAAAGACGACTATAAACAATTGGACGAATATTATAAAAATAAAATTCAGCAAATCCACATAGTTGGCGAGTATGCCAATATGATGATGCGTGATTATAACTCGGCTTTGAGGTTTGTCGCCGACTATTTCACTATGGAGTACAAAATATTTTTGAAAAAATACTTTGCAGAAAATGACAAGATGAGCCAACTTGACCGCAATATAACTTCTGCACGATGGCAAAAACTTTTCGGCAATTTATCCGATAATCAAAAGGCAATTATCGACGATAAAGAATCGCCGTGTATAGTTGTAACAGCAGGCCCGGGAAGCGGCAAAACGCGCACGCTTGTGCATAAATTAGCGGCTTTATACCAGCTCGATGACGTCAAACATGAGCAGTTTTTAATGCTGACTTTTACACGTGCGGCCGTCACTGAATTTAAGAAAAGATTATTTGATTTGATTGGAGGCGCGGCATATCGAATAGAAATCAAAACTTTCCATTCTTACTGTTTTGATTTGCTCGGGAAAATCGGTAATATCGAAAATTCAAGTAACGTTGTAAAGTCTGCTGTGGAAGCGATTCGCAACGATGGTGTCGAATCCGAGCGGATTACCAAAACGGTAGTTGTAATTGACGAAGCACAGGATATGGACGAACACGAATATGAGCTTATCAGGGCTTTAATGGCGCGAAATGATAACATGAAATTAATCGCAGTCGGCGATGATGACCAGAATATATACGAATTTCGCGGTTCAAGTAATCGCTATTTGAAAGCACTTGCAAACAACGCAAAAATCTATCAACTCAATGACAATTATCGAAGTTCTCCGAAAATCGTGGAATTTGCAAACGCTTTTGCGGCAACAATTACACAGCGGTTGAAAAGTACACCGATACGCAGTGTTATTGAAGACGGCGGTGTTGTAAAGTTGTTGAAATATAAAAGCAATAATCTTGAAATTCCGGTGTTGAATTTGATTAAATCCGCAGAGCATAACGGAAGCGTTTGTGTCTTGACAAATACTAATGACGAAGCGTTGCGGGTGACATGTTTGCTGACAAATTCGGGAATATCCGCGCGCCTGATTCAATCAAATGACAAGTTTCGCTTGTCTGACTTGGTTGAATTTCGAGTTTTTATGAAATTTATTAATGAGCGCGCAACTACACCTACCGTTTGTGACGAACTTTGGAATGATGCACGCAAAAAATTAGAAACTTACTATAGCAAGGGCAAATGCTTTGAAATGTGCCGAAAGTTACTTGACACTTTTGAAAGTATTTACCCCCAAAAATATAAAAGCGACCTTGAACTTTTCATCGCCGAATCAAAAATTGAAGATTTTGCAGTTACAACAGGCGAACAGGACGGCCACATCACGGTTTCGACTGTTCATAAATCAAAAGGCCGCGAGTTTGACAGGGTTTATTTGCTCTTGAACAACGTCTCTTTGCGCTCGGACGGGGATAAACGCAAGGTTTATGTGGGGTTGACCCGTGCAAAAAACGAACTGTATGTTTTGTGCAACAACGGCATTTTTGACAATTTTCAGGTTGAACCCGCCTACGACAGCACTAACTATCCCGAGCCGAGCGAAATTATCCTGCAACAACACTCCCATAGAGATGTTTGGCTTGACAAATCAAAAGATAAGAAGAGGCTGATTATAGATTTATACAAAAGCGGGAACACTCAGCTAATCGTTAGGGGCAATTCGCTTTATTCGCCGTTCGCAAAATGCGAGGTCGCTCACTTTTCAAAAAAGTTTGCCGCCGAAGCGGACAAGTTGGTACAGAGGGGGTATTCGGCGGCTCGTGCGGAGATACGCCATGTTCTTGCGTGGTCCTGCGATGATTATGACGAGGAAATCGCGGTCATTTTAGCCGATGTATGGCTTGAACGAAAAAAATTTCAAAAAACCCCGTCGAAAATCAAAGAAACTGTTGACATAACCAAAAAATTATGGTAGAATTAAATTATCTAAGGGAAAATTTGGATATTTCAGCGCATTAAAGCAAATTTTGTTCATAAATTATTTACAAATCAGTCATCAAAAGGGGAATTTCAAATGAGTATTAAAACGAGAATCTCGATTCTTTCGGTAAGTCTGCTGATTCTTTCGGCTGTCACCGTTCTTGTTTCAAATGTCGTGCTATTTTCAAACGATGCGGAGGCGAATATTGAAATGCGGCTTGAAAAGGCGGAGTCGGTCATTGCCGAGCGGATTGTCTCGCTGCAAGCGGAAATGCGTACCGCCTCGCTCTACATAGCCTCAGACCCCGACATTGCGGCGGCAATGGAAAGCGGCGACTACGAAGCCCTGCTCAGTGAAGCCACACGAATGTTCAACCAAACAGGCGCGACTTTCTGCACGATTACCGATGCCTCCGGGATTGCGATTGCCCGCCCGCACAACCCGAGCGCAGTCGGGGACAGCGTTATAGCAATGCCGAGCGTGGCGTCCGCGCTATCGGGGCGCGCGCTGACTACGATTGAGCCGGGTGCAACCGTGCGTATGTCGGTCTGCTCGGCGACACCCGTCTACAGCGATTCCGGGGTGCTTTTGGGTTCGGTAGTGGCAGGTTATCGTTTGGATACTGATGCTTTCGTTGATTCTTTGGGGCAAATGCTCAACTGCGAAGTCACCTTCTTCTTAGAGGACGAGCGTGTCGCTACTACCCTCATGGAAGCCAACGGAAACCGCTTAACAGGCACAAAAGCAGACTCGACAATCAGCTCGATTGTACTCGCGGGCAGCACTTATTCCGGCAGGGCTAAGGTCTTGGGGCACGATACAATAGTAAGGTACACCCCCGTCACCGATGCAGGCGGCAAAGTCCTCGGCATGGCGTTCGTCGGGATTTACTTAGACGAAATGACGGCGGTAATCTGGAGCTTCGTCACAAGCGCGCTGATTATCGTCATTGTTGTTATAATAATCGGTATCGCGGTCTCGATGATGTACGCAAGAAAAATCCTCAAGCCGCTGAATATCCTCACCGACGACGCCGAGCGTATCGCAATCGGCGACATTGAAATAGAAGGCTTGGATTCGGGAACCTCGCCCACCCACGACGAAGTTATCAAGTTAGAACGCGCCTTCTCCCACATGTTGGAAAGTTTCAAGAAACAGGCGTATGTTCTTGCGCGTATTGCCGAGGGGGATTACACCTCAAAGGTGCATGTCCGCTCCGAAAAGGACGTCATCAACTTAGCGATGGACCTTGTTTTGGACAGCACTCTCGATGCACTGCACAAAGTTGCGGAGTCGGGCATGCAGGTCTCAACGGGTTCACGGCAAATCGCCGAGAGCGCGCAAGCCCTCGCCCAAGGTGCAACCGAGCAAGCCGCCGCCGTTGAAGAACTTTCGACCTCGCTATCGGTAATCGCCGACAAAACCAAAGACAACGCGACAATGGCGGGCAAAGCCGCGATGCTTGCCAACGCCATAAAGGAAAACGCCGAAAAAGGCAGTGTGCAGATGTCCGAAATGATGGACGCGGTCAGGGATATTAACCAAGCCAGCCACAGTATCAGCAAAGTTATCAAGGTAATTGACGAAATCGCCTTCCAAACCAATATTTTGGCACTCAACGCCGCGGTTGAGGCGGCGCGGGCAGGTCAGCACGGTAAAGGTTTTGCCGTCGTTGCCGAGGAGGTACGCAACTTGGCGGCAAAGAGCGCGGAAGCCGCAAAGGACACCGGCGGGCTAATCTCCAACTCGATTGAAAAGGCCGAATTAGGCTCACGTATCGCGAGTGACACCTCCGCCAGCCTTGCCGATATTGTCAGCGGAATCCAAGAAAGTGCAAGAATTGTCAACGATATAGCGGCCTCGTCGGTTGAGCAATCGCAGGGTATCGAGCAAATCAACATCGGCATAAACCAAGTCGTAGAAGTTGTCTACCAAAACAGCGCGACTGCCGAGGAAAGCGCGGCGGCATCCGAAGAAATGAACAGCCAAGCCGACATGCTCGACGATTTAATCAGGCAGTTCCAACTCCGCGAAGGCGAGAAAAAATGGAAATAAATCCCGTATTACTATTTAGAATGGAGTATTTTCTATGATGAACAAAGCAAAAAAGCCGCTGATTTTGGCGGTTGACAACGCGAGAATGTTCCTCACCACCCTCAAAAGGATTCTCGAGGACGAGCCGTACGAATTGCACTGCGAGACCTCATGCGACGACGCGCTGAAGTACCTTGAAACTAATCATCCGGAATTAATTTTGCTCGACATCGAAATGCCGGACATGGACGGATACGAGCTTGCCCGCCGAATCAAGGGCATGGGCAAAGGCGCACCAATCCTGTTCATCACCGCCAATTCCGACAAGGAACACGCCGACAAGGCGCGTGAGGCGGGCGCGGAGGGCCTGCTGATTAAGCCGCTTCGCCGTAATCAGCTTATGGAAAAGATTAACGAGTTTATAAAGTAGGATTGACACTGATAAGCCTGTTCGGTTCACGGACAGGCTTTTAGCCATGTCTCGATGTCCCCCACCAAAGTTTCCGTCTCGCCGATAAAGTCCGCGTTGCCTGCCAAAACCCCGCTTAAATCCCCCGCCTTCGCCAAAAACTCCAGCTTGCGGGCGTGTTCGGCGAGAGGTGTCGCGCCTATGCTTGCGGCGGAACCTTTGATTGTGTGGGCGTCGATGGCGTATTCACGCAGGTTTTCTGCGGTCACATGCCGCAATTTGCAGACCTCGTCGGGTATGTTTTCGGCGAACGATTTCAGAATGTCAACGTACATTTCAAAGTCGTCTTCGTACAGCGAAAGCCCCAAAGCCGCATCAATGCGCGGTATGTTTACACGGGGGGCGGTGGTGGCGAGCGTTTGCGACATTGACGGCACCGGCGCGGTTGATTCCCCGCCCTTCATAACCCACCGCCGCACAACGGCGTCGATTTTCGCGACGTTGACGGGCTTAGGCAAGAACGCCTGAAAGCCGTTCGCCAAAAACATCTGCTCGTTCTCGGCGACAGCGTTCGCGGTGAGGGCGATGATGGGGATTGTGCGGGCGTACTCGCTGCCCAATTCGCGGATTCGCCGCGTGGCCTCCATGCCGTCCATGCCCGGCATCATGTGGTCCATGAAAACGGCACTGTAAGCGGGTTCGCCGCGGCTTATCCGCTCGACCGCTTCCCTGCCGCTCGTTGCACAGTCAACCCGCATACGGTACTTTTCGAGCATGCCCCTTGCCACATCTAAATTAGTGGCGAAGTCGTCAACCACCAACACCGCCGCATAGCTCAAGTCGGGGCGCACAAGCTTTTGTGCGGCTTTTTCACTTTCAAAGCGGAAATTACGCAGTCGCTCGGCAGTTTCCGCGCCGATTGTCGTGTCGCTGACGTAGCCTTGACGGACGGTCACGCGGAAAGTCGTCCCCTTGCCGTACTCGCTTTCGACAGAAATTTCGCCGCCCATAAGTTCGGCGAGGTTCTTCGTAATCGCCAGCCCCAGCCCGGTGCCTTCGATGTTGCGGTTTGCGCGGGTGTCCACTTGGTTGTACTCGGTGAAAAGCCGCGCCAAATCCTCGGGGCGCATGCCAATTCCGGTGTCACTGACCGAAAACGAGAGTAGCACTTCCCCGCCCACTGAATTGCACCCCACGGCAAGCGTGACGCTCCCCTCGCGGGTGTACTTGAAGCCGTTGCTCAAGAGGTTGTTGAGGATTTGTTTCAGGCGCAGGTCGTCGCCGTAAAGCTCCCTGTGCAGGTTTTTGTCAATGTCGAGCCGAAAAGTTATCGGCTTGTCCCCAATCCGCACGAGATTGATGTTTACGATTTCGCTTAGGAGATTGGCGACATCGTATTTATCGGGGTTTAGCGTGAGTTTGCCCGCCTCGATTTTGGAAATGTCCAGCACGTCATTGATTAGCCCCATCAGCGTGATGCCGGCGGTGCTGATTTTTTGCAGGGTCACGCGGACGTTGTCGGGGAGCGGCTCCTCGGTCAACAGCTCGGTCAAGCCGATAATCGCGTTCATGGGGGTGCGGATTTCGTGGCTCATGTTGGCGAGGAAGTCGGACTTGGCGCGGTTTGCCGACCGTGCCTCCTCAGCCGCCGCCTCCAACTCACGGCGCAGATTGACAATCTGGATTTGGTTGCGGATTCTGTGCCGCACGACGGTCGGGTCGAACGGCTTGCGTATGTAATCCGCCGCCCCGAGCTCAAGGCCCTTGCTCTCGTCGTCGGTCTCGCTTAGGCCGGTGATGAATATGACGGGGGTGTTTCGGGTTTCTTCAATGTTTTGCAGTCTCGACAAGACCTCGAACCCGTTCATGTCGGGCATGACAATGTCGAGCAGTATCAGGTCGGGTGAGATTTTCCGGGCAATTTCTATGGCTTCTGCGCCGCTTTGCGCCGTGAAAAATTTGTATTCTTTTTGCAGAATGTAGGCGAGATTTCTGAGGTTCGACGGCATGTCGTCCACTATCAGCAGTGTGTTTTGCATTGCTCCACGTCCCCTTTCGAGTTATACTTTACATTATAGCATTTTTTGCAATTTTTGTCAAGTGAAAAACCCCCTCTTGAGGGGGTTTGGGGGTTTTTCAATTTTATTTTGTGCTCTAATTAGTTAGTTTTTCTGCGTTTGATGTGGAGCGCGTAACCCCATAATGCCGCTCACATTACCACGAACACGGTCGCTGTGGCTGT
>WRMK01000080.1 GCA_009777155.1 Oscillospiraceae bacterium | reverse complement strand
TTTTCAATGCCTTCCTCAGCACTTGCATAGTTATCCACCGACAACGCCAAGTCAATCTCGGTGAGGATTTGCCGGATTTCTTTCTCGGTGTCCGATTCGGGTTCGGTTTCCTCGCCGTCTTCTTGAATTTCCTCGCTTGCGAATTCCTCGCCTGTGTCTTCAAGGGTCACTTCTGCGGTCGCCAAGCCCTCTTGCAACGCTTCCAATTCCGCTTTAAGGCGCGCCATTTCTTCTTCAAGCTCGCGGTTCGCCCCGCAACCCGATAAAACCGTCGCGATAAGCACAGCCGCTGTTAGGATTAGACAAAATGTACGTTTCATGTGTAGAACCTTCCTTTTTATGTAGTTTTAACCTATTATAACATACTTATTTGTTTTTGTCAAAGTAGTTATGCAGAAACATATGAAACCCCAGAACAGAAGCCTCAGAAAAACCCACTATAACTCCCCACCCCCCCACGCATCCCAACACATCTTCTCAACCCCAAACACAGCCCGCCACCCCAACTCCCTCTCCGCCTTAGAAGGGTCCGACCAGCACTCAGCAGCATCCCCCGGCCGCCGCCCCACAATTTTATACGGCACATCAACCTTGTTGACCCGCTTGAAAGTTTCAATCATCGTCAGCACCGAACAGCCTTTGCCGGTTCCGAGGTTGTAAATCGCTGTGCCGTTTTTCAAATTGTCGAGTGCGGCGAGATGCCCTTTCGCCAAATCGACGACGTGGATATAATCGCGGATGCAAGTGCCGTCGGGCGTGGGGTAATCGTCGCCGTAGAGACTTAATTCGGGGATTTTCCCGGTTGCGACCTTCAGAATTATCGGCATAAGATTATTGGGGATACCGTTTGGGTCTTCGCCCAACTTCCCGCTCTCATGTGCACCCACAGGGTTAAAATACCGCAAAAGCGAAACGCACCACTCGTCATCGGAAGCTTGCAAGTCCTTGCAGATATTCTCAATCATCAGCTTGGTTTGGCCGTAAGGGTTAATCGCCGAGAGCGGCGAATCCTCGTTAACAGGGACAACCTCGGGTATACCGTAAACCGTCGCGGAAGAACTGAACACGAACCTTTTGCAATTATGCGCCGCCATAACTTCAAGCAAGGCAACCGCCCCGCCGACGTTGTTGCGGTAATACATAAGCGGAAACTTCACGCTCTCCGCAACCGCCTTATACCCGGCAAAGTGAATGACTTCCGTAATATTATTCTCACGGAAAATCCGCTCCAACGCGGCTTTATCGCATATATCATCTTCGTAAAACTTGAAACTTTTGCCGCTCAATTCCTTAATAGTTTCAAGCGCATGGGGTTTAGAGTTGAAAAAATTATCGACAATCACAATTTCCTTGCCCGCGCCGAGTAATTCAACGCAGGTATGCGAACCGATATAGCCCGCCCCGCCCGTTACAAGTATCATAATTTTCACCGTGCCTTTCTGTAATAATTTAATTATACCACAAACCTATTGTAAATGCAAGCGGTATGTGGTATTATTATTGTAGGGCAGGGGTTCTACTCCTGCCGCTCTCTCAAAATACAGCAAAAGGAGAACCGCTATGAACCCCCAAATAACACTCACCGAACACCTCAAAGAATACACCCGCCACGTCTGGCAAACCAACAGTGAGCAAACCTTCACCGAAAACATAAAACTCTTCACCCTGCAAAGCCGAAGCATGACCTACGCGCTCGCCGTCTTGGAAGACGGCTATGTCGCGCATGTTTATTACGGCAAGAAAATTGTCGCTTGCGACCTGACTTACCTCCTGCGCCTTGACGAAAACCCGTGGACACCGAAGGTCAACAGGCGCGATAAAGCCACATTCATGGACACCCTGCCGCTCGAGTACCCCTGCCACGGCACCGGCGATTACCGCGAACCCTGCCTTATGATTACGGACAAAAACGGCATGTCTACCTGCGATATACGCTGTAAATCACATAAGATTTACAGCGGCAAGCCCCGGCTCGAAGGTCTCCCCGCAACCTACGCCGCCGAACCGCAAGCCACGACGTTGGAATTACTCTGCGAAGACCAACACGCAGGGCTTGAAGTGGTGCTAATCTACACAGTTTTCGCCGACTTAGACGTAATTACGCGGAGCGTGCGGGTGACTAATATAGGTGCGGAAGATGTTAATTTGCGTAGGGTTTTGTCGGTTTGTGTGGATTTTGATAGTGATAAATTTGACCTGATTACTTTGAATGGCTCATGGGCGCGGGAACGCGTCGTGGAACGCTCAAAGCTTCACCACGGCAAGCAAGGCGTGGACTCGGTCAAGGGCGAGTCGTCCCATCAAAGCAACCCGTTTTTCGCCTTAGTCTCGCATAATGCCGACGAGGACACAGGCGAGGCCTACGGCTTCAACCTCGTCTACAGCGGCAACTTTTTCGCACAGGCCGAAGTCACACAACACAAGAAAACCCGCGCCGTCATGGGCATAAACCACTTTGATTTCAACTGGCTCTTAGAACCGGGCGAGAGTTTCACCGCGCCCGAAGTCGTCATGGTCTACTCCGCAAACGGAATCGGCGAAATGTCGCGGACTTTCCACGATTTATACCGTGCCCACCTTATCCGCGGCCAAAAAAAGCACCGCCCTGTGCTGATTAACAACTGGGAGGCGACCTATTTTAATTTTGACACAGACAAGCTGCTTGAAATTGCAAAGCAAGCGGCAAGCGCGGGCATTGAAATGTTGGTAATGGACGACGGTTGGTTCGGGCATAGAGACTCCGACAACAGCTCACTCGGCGACTGGTTTGTCTACGAGAAAAAACTGCGCGGCGGCTTGAAATTTTTGGTAGACGAGGTCAACAAACTCGGGCTGAAATTCGGCATTTGGTTTGAACCCGAGATGGTCTCACCGGACAGCGAATTGTTCAAAAAACACCCCGATTGGGCGATACAAATCGAGAATCGCGAAATGACCTTATCGAGGGAGCAATATGTCTTGGATTTTTCACGGCAGGAAGTCCGCGAGTATATCTATGGCATGATGCGAAAAGTGCTTGACAGCGCGAATATCGAGTATATTAAATGGGACATGAACCGCCAGTTCACTGAAGTGGGTTCACTCGCTCTGCCCGCGAACAGACAGCGGGAGTTGTGGCACAGGTATGTTTTGGGGGTATACGAATTAATGGAGCGGCTGACGGCGGATTACCCGCAGATTCTGCTCGAAAACTGCTCCGGCGGCGGCGCACGGTTCGACCCCGGCATGCTCTATTACTCGCCGCAAATCTGGGCCTCGGACGACACCGACGCAATCGAACGCCTGAAAATTCAGCACGGCACTTCGCTCTGCTACCCCGTGTCGGCAATCGGCGCGCACGTCTCGGACTGCCCCAATCACACGGTCGGCAGAACGACGCCGTTCAAAACGCGCGGCCACGTGGCATTAGTCGGGACTTTCGGCTACGAGCTTGACATTACAAGAATCCCGGAAGCCGACAAAGCGGCGATTCCCGCGCAGATTGCCGACTACAAAAAATACAGCCCGCTAATCCGAGACGGCGACCAATACCGCTTGGGGAACGTCTTTGCGGATAATTTATGGGACAGCTGGGTTTTCGTGGCAAAGGACAAGTCCGAGGCTTTGTTCACATTTGTGCAGGTTTTGGGCAGGCCGAATTACCGCAGTCGCCGCATAAAACTCAAAGGCCTAAACCCCGATTACAACTACAAAAACACCAAAACAGGCGAGGTTTACAGCGGCTCTGCGCTGATGAACGCAGGGTTCAATGTCACGCTTCACGGGGATTTCACGTCGGAGGTTTTTCACTTTTTGAGGACATATGAACAAAATGATTTGCAGGCGTGAAAGCGGGTTGTAGGGTACAAGGGGGTGTAGGCGGTGCGGCAGTCGCAAGAACCGCGTGCATTGCACCGCCTGCATGCACAAACCTGCGATAATTGCGGGCGAACGGAGTTCGCCCCTACATTGATGTTGCTTGAAAACGCGCTGTATGTAGGGGCGAACTCTGTTCGCCCGCGAATTTTATCAATCGAAAAAGCGGGGCGTGCGGTTCATGCGACTGCCGCACCGCCTACACCCCCTTGTACCCTACAACCCCTCGCCACACAACCCCTTGTACCCTACAACCCCTGCGTATTATTCACCAACCGCTTAAAATCCTCGCCGCGCTCCTCGAAATTCCTGTAAAACCCGTAACTTGCGGCGGCGGGCGAGAGAATACAGCGGGTTTTCGTGACCTTCAAAGCGTGATTCACAGCCTCCAGCATATCTTGTGCATAAAACACGTCGATATGAACATCTTGCAACTCGGCGGCAATTTTATGGCCGCTGTCGGGCAGAGCAATCAGGTTCAGAAGGCCGCTTTTCGGCAGGAAATCAACCAACTCGGCGTAATTCACGCTCCTGTCCATGCCGCCGATAATCAGCGTGTCGGTGCCGGGGAAGGCGCGAACCGCCGAAATCGCCGCCGCCGGAATGGTGCTGATGCTGTCGTTGATGTACTCCGCGCCGCCAGCCCTACCCACAAATTCAAGGCGGTGCGGAAGCCCCGTAAAACTCGCAACCGCCGCCGTAGCGCGGGTTTCATCGCACTCCAAATATCGGCAGACCTCCAAAGCGACCGCGATGTTATACTGATTATGCCTACCGGGAAGGTGGGTTTTAACTTGCCTGTCGAAAGTTTCGCTGTAAGACATCGGCAGTTTCGCGGCTTTTGACGAGAGCAATAATTGAGAAGATAACTCGTTGTGAAAAATTAACAAGTCGTTTTGCGTTTGGTAAAGGAAGATGTTTTCTTTAGCCGCACGATAATTTTCAAAGCTGCCGTAATGGTCCAAATGCTCCTCGTAAAGATTGAGAAACACAGCGATATTCGGCGATGCCGCGACATACTCAAGCTGATGGCAGGACATTTCACACACCGCAATCGCCTCGGCATCGTAATTTTCACTCGCCAAAAATTCAAGCGGCGGAACGCCGATATTCCCGATTAGTACATTGGGAATATCGCAATAATTGAGGACATGGGCAGTCAAAGCGGACACCGTGGACTTGCCCTTCGTGCCTGTAATCCCGATGATTTTATTAGGGCAAAACCGCAGTAACAGGTCGGTTTGGCAGGTGATTTTGCGCTTGACACCGTCCGGAATTTCGCCGCGTAAAGCAATCCCCGGCGACTTCATAATGACGTCGATATCGTTGTCATAGAGCGGGTTTAAGTAATTATCGCCCGTGTGAAATTCGTAGGGCAAGCCGCTTGCGGCCTGTGGGTTTTTGTCGGCGAGAATAATTTCATGCGCGGGTTTGCCGAAGCCTTCAAGAAGCCTCAAAGTCGATTTGCCCTCCAATCCCAAGCCGAGAATGAGGTTTTTTTTGCCCATGAAAAAGTCGTGCAGTTGCCTCATAAATTACCTCGTAAAATCAATTGTGTTCATATGGCGCAATAATGTGAAAAAACTCATCGGGGACGAAGTTGTCAGTGTCGAAACGGCTGATTATCGCGCTGTCAACGGGCTTTATGCGCGGGGCGTAGTCGCGTAGCAGTTTCGGGGGATTTTCGCGGCGCAAAAGTGCCTTATGAAGCGCGAAATTCACCTCGTCGCGGGTCCCCACGCACTCGAAAGGCTTGTCGTAATCGGGGTTTGCAAGGGCAGTCAGCAAGTCGCCGAGCTCTTGCTTTTCAAGCAAGTTCTCCCCAAAAATGCCCACCAAAACATCATCACCCAAAAACGCCGCCAACATCACATAAATATACAGGCACTTAGCGCATTTACAGCACCACGTGTTGGTTTTCGCGCCCGCATTGCAGGATTTGAAGACCGGGAAATACTGCGAATTGTGGAAAAAGATTTCGGTAATTCGCAATTCGTTCATAGGACGCAAAAAGCTGAAATATTCAGGTAAATTCCCGCTTAATTGCGCGATATACTCGCGGAAATCCCGCTCAAATTCAAGGCTTTTGCTGTACTGATGATTGACGCCGGGGCCGATTAAAGATACATTGCCCTCGTTTGCACTGCTCTCATTCGACAACACCACGTATTTTTTCCCCGCAAGATAGGCGAAAAGTACCCCCGAAAACGCGACCACGGCTGAAAAAGGCGTGTGTCCGTTGAGGAAACCGCGCCTGTTCAACTCGAGCAGGGCGGGGTCGATACTGCGGCTGACTTTCAGAATCTGCGAGTCGGCATACCCCGCTGTTTTGGCGGTATCAACCGCGCTTTTTATGTCGCCGATGATGTAACAAAGGTTGGCGTCGCGCCGTTCGCGGAGCAGTTCGAGGGTGACGACGCTATCCTTGCCGCCGCCGACCGGGATTAGACAGCCCGAAAGCTCGCGGGTTTGCGGCAGTTGCAACCCCGCGCCGAGTGAATCAATCCGCATAAAATCAGCATCGGGCTCAATTTTATTGCAGTAGAAAAACTCCCCAAGCCCGTTCCTGTACAGCTTTTTCCACCAGTTTTTCTGCCAATCGCTTAAAGACCCGCACCGAACCTCAACAATTTTCGGGCAGGCGCACTTCCAGTAGCTGACAAGCTCCGCCATGCCGAGGTTAAACGCCAACAAGTCAATATTCATGCCGTTTTGCGGGACATTGAAAGTCCACTCGGGCCTGAAATGAAACTCGTCGTCCAATGAAAAGTGGTACGAAATTTTATTTTCGGCAACCGTAAAACTGTGGTAAATCAGCTTACCGTAGGTGTTTCGCAAGTGATTGAATTTATCCATCGTAAATTCCTTTCGGTTTTTTTAAGAAAAGGCTTTTAATTTGTCGCAAGATGTGGTATAATAGAAATTAAGAACATCTACAGGGCGGAGAAACAGCATGAACGCTGATACATTTTTGAGCGAAATCAAGAAGCTGAACTTTTCGGGTAAGGAGTTTCTTGAGATTTTGGGTAACTCCAAAATCAGCAACGACGTCTACAATGAAATAAAGGAAAGCGCCGGGCTGACTTACGGGAGATTGGTGGAATTGCTGGAAAATTCCCTGCTGACCTCCGAGGATTTTGTGCGGCTTTTAAGCGATGCAGAGGCGATGGCGCGGTTTCGGGAGCGCCAGAATCGTGAGCAAAATGAGGGCAGGCTTGCACAGGCTTTGGAGGAATCGCGCAAACGCCTTGAGGAGCGGGAACGCACCCTGCGCGCCGCACAGCTCTTGGCTGAGGCGAAGAAGAAGGCCCGCGAAGAACAGCTAATCAAGGAAGTGCGCGAGACGGGGGAATTAGCCAAGGTTGACGAGATTGTTCATATCGAGCATAAACATGAAAATACTGCGGAAATTGAGCCGTATGAGGTGAAGACTGACATAGCCCGTGAAGATGCGGACGAATACGAAGAACTTGACGAAATTGACGAAGACGACGAAGCCCCAAACGCAGTAACCGCCGCCGATAACAAGGGTAAGCTAATCATATGCTCGATTTTGGCGGTGGGGTTAATCTGCGCGAGTTTCACACTGCGGTATTTTCAGACGGGTTCGCTCTGGCTCGAGCGCGAAGTGCCCGAAATCTTGGCCGAACCCGAGACCTACGAAGAACTTTCCCGAAGGTTGCAGACCGCGGGTGACGCCGAATCGCCGAGTATTACCGCGGGCGACTATCACTTTGGCGACATAGCCGAGCAGGAACTCCCGCGGACACTGCTCCATAACGACCGATACATTTTTAACATAATCGAAAATAAGTTACACGTCCTTGAGGTCAAGGGCGGCGAAATGAGCGAGACTGCGGCTTTGGAGTACGAGGGCGAGACCTTGCGGGAGATGTACTTATCGGGCGGTAGGGTTTTTGTGATTGCCGAGAGTGAGTATGGTGGTGAATATTTTCATGTTCCGATTATATATGAACAAGATTCTCAAGACCCTGATGAATTACTGCCCCCGCCTGAACCTGTTAGCGGCGAATTCACGCAAAAGCTGATTACCGTGCGGGTTTACGATGCTTTGGGGTTTTCGGAGACGCCGTTGCTTGAATTGGCGGTGGACGGCGAGTATAACGCGGTATTATTCCAAGGCGGCAGGGTAATCCTTGCGGCGACTTACACGCCGCATGAGCCGCTTGCGGAGAGCGATTTAGGCGCGTTCGTGCCGTCCTATAGCGTGAATGGCGGCGAAAAACGCTTCATCGGCATTAACAATATTTACGCGCCGCCCGCCCCCCTTATGAATACCGCGATGACGGTTTTGAGCGTGATTAGTGGTGAGGAAGCCGAAATCTTCGCGGTAGTCGGCGGGAACGCGGAGGTTATAGCAGGTGCGAACTCGCTTTTCGTAGTGCAGAATACCGAAAAAGATTCACGCTTGGTAAAGCTCGATATGCGGACGAAGCCGCTCTATTACGACATAAACGGCGTAATTCTGCCGAGTGCGGTTGACGAAAACGAGAGCGGAAATGTAATCAGAGTCGGCAGTTTCAGCCAAAGTAGCAATAACTCATTGTTTATTTTTAACAATCGGCTTGAATTAATTTCACGGGTAATAAATATCGGCGGTGATGAGAAAATGCAGGCAGAGAGTGTGCTTTTCGACACCGAGCGAGTTTATTTCATCGCATCCGACAAGCTTTTCTCGTTTAATACTACAGAACCCGACGACATAATCCCGGCGGGCGGGGAAACTCCGCGTGTCCGCACTGATGATTTCTACAGGATTTCCGACAATGAGCGGCTTGAAGTCGTCGTCGAGACTGATTCAGCCGACAACCGCGCGGGAATACGCCTCAATGTGCATAAGGACGCACGGGCGGCAACGGGCGGCAGTACCACCGAAATAGCCGCGACTTATCTGATAACTGCCGAAAGCACAGTCCCCGGGAACTGGAACCCGTTCCTTTTCACCGACGCCGAAACGAGCAGGGAAGCGGTTTTCATACAAGCGGACGAGACGGGCAGGTGTGTAATCCTGATTCCGGTGCGGTATTCAAACAGCATATCGAACATAGAGCGGCTGATTGTCTTTGATTATAATGAGTACGCGGGTTTGGTGCGGCGAAACGACATTGTCTATTACGACATCAACGCAGACCGCCGCCGCGCCGTGCTGATTGACGGATTTATCTACAGTTTTTGGGACACAATGGCGGTGAGTGCGCGGGATTCCGACGTTACGGTTGTGCAGAAATTGGAGATGTCATAATTATTTTAGCATAAATTTATTGCAAAGTCAACGTAAATAAAGGTGTGAAAATCTAATGAAGGTATGCCCCATGCCGCAAAAGGTCTTTGAAAATTTTGCAAGCGGGGGCGGCATGGTATTGAAAATGCAGGAAATTAAGAACCAAATATGCGATATTTGCGCGAAGATGTGGCAACTCGGCTGGGTTGCCGCGAATGACGGTAACGTCTCGGTGAGGCTTGCCGACGGAACTTTTCTTGTCACACCTGCCGGTATCGGCAAAAGTTTCATCACCCCCGACAAAATCGTGCAGATTAATTCGGCGAGCGAAACAATCGGCGAGACCGACTACCGCCCATCGTCTGAAATCAAGATGCACCTGCGATGCTACCAAGACCGCGACGACATAGGCGCGGTAATTCACGCCCACCCGCCGACCGCGACAGGTTACGCGGTTGCGAACAAAGCCCTCGACGGCTACACCATGATTGAAGCCGTGCTTACAATAGGCTCAGTCCCCGTCACGCCTTACGGCACGCCGTCTACCCACGAAGTCCCGGAGGCGATTGCGCCGTATTTGCAGGAGCATGATGTCTTGCTTTTGCAGAATCACGGCGCGTTGAGTGTCGGCGCGGATTTGCTTACTGCTTTTTACCGCATGGAGACTTTGGAGCTGTGGGCGAAAATCAGTCTCAACGCGCATTTGCTCGGCGGTGCTGTGGAAATATCGCGCGAGAATATCGAGCGGCTTTGCAGTATGCGGGGGCAGTACGGCATGAGCGGCAGGCACCCGGGGTACAAGAAGTACCCGAATGGGGGTTCGTGAGGCTTGAAAAGTGGATTGAGCGCGTGGTAGGGGGCAGGGGGTCTGTGTCTGCTCTACCGCAAAGAACCGCACGCCCGCGCTTGCACTTGATAAAGTTTAACCTTCTCGAGCCGAACCGTTATCACGTAGCACAAACCCTATGCGAGTGCGGACTTTTCAAGTAGATAAAACCTATTAAGTCGTGAACTTGTAAGTTTGCAATCGAGAAAGTAGAGTTTGATGAGTTTGTGTGGCTGGCTGGCGGTTCATTGCGGTAGAGCAGTCACA
>WRMK01000079.1 GCA_009777155.1 Oscillospiraceae bacterium | reverse complement strand
AGGTTGTCTTAACACGAAAATCCGCCGATACAGTTTGTGCTATGCCAAGGTAGGCGGGCGTATTTTCGTATTGCGTACATCTTGGGGATGGGTTTGTGGGGTTTTTGGTTGTTTGGGTTTTTTCAATGTTGCCGCATTTTCTGTTGCCTGTGGATTTTTTCAGCGTAGGGGCGGGATTGCCACGGTTCGCCCGTGAACATGCACGGTTGTGCGGGTTTTCAATGTAGGGGCGGGCATTGCCCGCCCGTGGGTTTTACGGCGTTTCCGTGGGGTGCGGACGCGCAATGCGCGCCCCTACAAAACACCGCGCCGCATTTTCTGTTGCCTGTGGATTTTTTCAGCGTAGGGGCGGGATTGCCACGGTTCGCCCGTAATCCCTCGGTCGTGATGGCGTTTTCAATGTTTCCGATTAATGGGCGTGGGGGGCTTTGTGGAGTTGTAAATTATTCAGTCGGAAATCGTCGCGAAGAGACTCCACAATTGTCCATTGTCCATTGTCCATTATCAATTGTCAATTGTTCTCCTTCTCAAACTTCGCCATGAAATCCACCAACGCCTGCACCCCCTCAATCGGCATAGCGTTGTAAATTGACGCCCTCATGCCGCCTACAGAGCGGTGTCCGCCGAGATTGACGAACCCTGCCGCCTTGGCTTCGGCGATGAATTTCTTGTCGATTTCCTCATTGCCCGTGACAAACGGCACGTTCATGAGTGAGCGATATTTCGGTTCTACAGTGCTTTTGAAAAGTTTCGAGCCGTCCAAATAATCGTACAGGATAGCGGCTTTCTTCTCGTTGTGAAGCTTCATTGCGGCAAGCCCGCCCTTCGCCTTAATCCACTTGAGCACCAAGCCACACATATAAATCGCATAGGTCGGCGGTGTGTTGTAGAGCGAATTATTATCGGCGTGGGTTTTGTACTGCATCATTGTAGGCACGCCTTGACCTTTCACATCTTGAATCAAGTCCTCGCGAATAATCACCACAGTCAAGCCCGACGGCCCCATGTTCTTTTGGGCGCAAGCGTAGATTATGCCGTACTTTGCAACGTCAACAGGCACCGACAAAATGCAAGACGACTGGTCAGACACAAGCGGCACATCGCCGGTATCGGGCAGTGTCGGATACTTTGTCCCGAAGATTGTGTTATTCTCACAAATGTGCAGATAATCGGCGTCTTTGTCAAATTTTGCACTGTCTAATTCGGGTATGTAGCAGAAAGTTTTATCCTCGGACGAGGCAATCAGGTTCGCCGCCAAGTAATTTTTGGCTTCACTGTAGGCTTTTTTCGCCCATTGCCCTGTCACGATGAAGTCGGCCTTGCCATTTTTCTTCAAGTTCAGCGGCAACATATCAAACTGAGTATGTGCGCCGCCCTGCATTAACAGCACCTTGTAATTATCGGGGATTGCCATCACCTCGCGCAATAACGCTATGCACTCGTTGTGTATCGCCTCGTATTCCTTGGAACGGTGGGACATTTCCATGACCGACTGCCCCGAGCCGCCATGGTCGCACATCTCCAAAGCCGCCCGCTTCAAAACTTCCTCCGGCAACACCGCCGGCCCCGCGCTGAAATTATAAATTTTCATGTTTGCCTCCTTTTAGAACCCGTATGAATAGGCGGAGTATTGTATGGGCGAGCGGATTTTTCGTCAGGCAAGGCAAAATTTTTCGTAATGCTTTGTGCATTGCGGAAAATTTTAACGCAGTCTGGCGGAAAATCAGCCGTCCAGACAATGCTTCGCCTATTCGTACGGGTTCTTATTTTTATTCTTGTTAATATTGTAACATAAAAAATGTTGACTTGTCAATAAATTTTTGGTATAATTATTCTATAGCCGATATTAATATAACTTTTAGGCATTGACAAAGCTATAACTTTTTGGTATAATGTAGGTAATGAGGGAATGATAAATGTATGATACTATTTTCTATGAAGACAGGCAGGGCAAAGCACCTATTTTTGATTACATAAAGGAATTGTCGAGAAAAAACGACAAAAACAGCCGAATTAACCTAAAGAAAATACAGGATTATATCAGAATTTTGCAAGAATACGGGAAAACGGCAGGCGAACCTTTTATAAAGCACATTGACGGTGATTTGTGGGAACTGCGCCCGACAAATAACAGAATATTTTTCGCGAGTTGGACTGACGACGGGTTCATATTACTGCACCATTTCATAAAAAAGACCCGTAAAACACCGCCGCGTGAAATCGAGCAAGCAAGGCGAAATCTAAACGATTTTCGAGCAAGGAGTGAGAATTGATGAGAAAATGGAGTGACATTGAGAAACAAATTTTTACCGAAGACGAAATCCGTGAGAGCGAGTTGCGGGTCGCCATAATCGGCGAGCTTATTAAGGCACGCAATGAGGGACGAATATCCCAAAAAGAACTCGAAGAACTCAGCGGGGTGAAACAGCCTGTAATTTCCCGGCTTGAAGCGGGCGAAACAAACCCACAACTCAGCACAATCCTCAAGCTTTTAGCCCCTTTAGGCAAGACTCTCGCTGTTGTGCCTTTGCAGGAAGCATAAAATTCATATTAGGGGGTTCTTATGAAAAAGAATCTGTTAGTCATCAGCGACTCAATAAATCTCTACTACATAGCGGGTGCGATTTTCGGCGAACGCTATCGGGTTTTGTATGCGGACAACGAGAAGGAAGCCTTTGCCGTGCTTGACGAGAACCCCATTCGGCTGATAATCCTGTCGCCGATGATGCGCGGGACGGACGGCTTGCGATTTCTTGAGCGACTGCGTAACCCCCCGAATCCCGAGACCGCAAAACCCGCTCCCCCTGCGGTGTTACTCGGCGCACGCTTGCCGCCGAGTGTGGTTATACGGGCAGCACAAGCGGGTGTCGAGAAGACCATAGAACTGCCGCTTGAGCCGCTCGGGTTCGACCGCGCCGTGGAAGAAATCATCCTGAAATACTCGCCCGCCCGCGAAAAGCCCGACCCCGTCACGGGTCTCCCGAAAAAACCCATGGGCCAAATGCGGATTGAGGAGCTGCTCCGTGACGGCACGAAAGGCGCGCTGATGTTAGTCGAGCTGGACCACTACAGCTTCGCCTCAACCGCGGTGAGCAACGAGACCTTGATTATATGCCGCGATATAATATGCGAGGAAATTGACGACAAAGCTGTACTTGCGGCGGTCAAAGGCGGGGGCTTTCTGCTGTTCGTCCCCGGCATGAAAGAGCGTGTAAAAATCGAGAATTACGCCGCTCGTCTAATCAGAAAAATTACATACAAGATTGTCGGCAGAAAGGTCTACGTCTCAATGGGGCTTGCGGTGTCGGAGCGGCACGGCAAAAGTTACGAGGACTTGTACCAAGCCTGCGACAAAGGCCTCGGCGTAGCCCGCGATAACGGGAAGAATATTGCGAGGTTTTACAACTGGTAATGTTTAATGCAGAAATGATAATGCAGAATGCAGAAATTATTTTTAATGCAGAAATAATAATGCAGAATGCAGAAATAATTTAGTTTCGAGGTCGTTTTCCGACGGATATGCGCGTAATATTTTTATTTATTTCTGCATTCTGCATTCTGCATTCTTATTTATTTCTGCATTCTGCATTCTGCATTCTTATTTATTTCTGCATTCTGCATTCTGCATTCTTATTTATTAATGGGGTGAAAATTTATGAAGAACATCTTAATCATAAGCGGCGACATCAACGAAATCACCAACCTCAGGAAGCTTTTCGGCGAGGATTTTAAGGTCAGCGGCTCTAATTCCGCGAGCAATGCCTTTGCAATGATGCAAAGGAGCCTGCCCGACTTGGTTTTCTGCCACTTCGGCGCGGACATGAGCCTGTTGTTCGACTTCTACAAGAAAGTCCGCTCGACCCCCGCGACCGCGAAACTCCCGCTCGTCTTTGTCGTCAATGATGCCGCGCTGAAAATTATCAGTAACAACATAGTCTTCGACAACGCCAAGGCCGCCCTCGCCCCGCTCACAAAGCAGAGCGTGAAAGGTCTGAACGATTATTTTTTGTCGGCATGAAAAATCATTGCAATTGGATTTTTTCAGACAAGTTACAGCATGACCGCATAAAACAAGCCTAACAAGCATATAATCCACCAATTAGATTTTTCCGGAGGGTGTGAGCTTTTTCATACTTGTGGAGGAAGGACATGGGGGAGAATATGTTTGTTTATACTTTGACAAAAAAACGCGCTATGAGAGCGGGAATTATAATCTTGGCAGTCTTTGTCGTTGCAGCTGTGGGTATCGCTGCGGTATTAACTTCAATAAATACGGGGGCGAATGAGACCAAGCTACCGATTTATTCGGTTGACAGAAACGACAATAAAATTTCGGTGTCGTTCAATTGCGCGTGGGGTAATTCAAACACCGACGAGCTTTTGACTATCCTTGAGCAAAACGATGTCCTCGCGACTTTCTTTGTGACAGGCGAGTTCGCGGAAAAGTTCCCGGACGACATTCGCAAAATGGCCAACGCCGGCCACGAAATCGCCAATCACTCCGATGTTCACCCCCGACTAAAGGGCATGAACATACACCGCATTATCGAGGATACAAAGGAAGCCGAGCGCAAAATCGCAATGGTAATCGGCTCCGCGCCGACCTTGTACCGCGCACCTTACGGCGAGTATGATGCAAATGCCGTCACTACCATTGAGGGTTTGGGGTACAAAGTAATCCAATGGTCGGTGGACAGCGTTGACTGGCAAGAACCCGACCCCGCGACAATTATCAAGCGAGTAACCGACCAGACCGAGGCAGGCTCGATTCTGTTGTTCCACAACGACTTGGACAATACCACGCAGGCACTGCCCGATATTCTCGCCACCTTAAAGCAAAAAGGCTTTGAGTTCGTGAAAGTGGGCGACTTGATTCATGCTGATAATTATCACATCGACCATACAGGCAAGCAAATCCGCGAAGTGCGGGTAATCCTGCCGGTGTCGGGCGATGATTACACCGAGGCTAATACGACCTTGAACGAGGCCCTCACAATCGTGGCTTCGCGGTTGTCGCCCGAAGAAATCGCCTCGCTGAAATACGGCTTTGCACCCGACATCGCCGCAAAGCTCACGCCACATCTCACGTCGGAGCATTTAAGCGCGCTGATGGCGCTCAGCGAGTGGGAGCTGGAGGCGGCCATAGAGGCACTGTTGGACGCAACCCAAGAGACCGCACCCGTCATGAGTTCGCAGAATGAGCCGTTCGGCGACACCGGCGACAATTACGGCAACTTAGGCGACAACGTGGGAGACGGCGCGGGTAATTTCGGCAATACCGGCGGCGAGTGGTACGAGAACATGGATAAACACACGGTTGACGAGGAATCGCAAGTGCAAGAACCTACGAACCCGGTAGCTGAAGCTACACAAGAACCCGAAACTCCGCAAGAACCCGAAACTCCGCAAGAACCCAACGAGTTAGACTGGGACGAAATACTCCAAAAGCATGTTGAAGAAGGCGGCGGCCTCGACATCCCCGATTTGTACGAGCTTATGGAAAGGCACGGCATAGATAACTTAGACAGCATAGGAGACCTGCCCATAGGGGAGACAGATAAGCAGTAGGAAAAGAATGTGGCGGGTAAACCCGCCACATTCTTTTGTGAATTGACAATGGACAATGGATAATGGACAATTGACGAACAATTGACAATGGACAATTGATAATGGACAATTGTGGTGTCGCTACGCGACGGTTTTATGGATTGAAAAATCCACAACTCGCAATCCGTTTATTCACGGTTATTAGAGTCTAAAACCGTCGCCAACGGCGACACCTCAATTGTCCATTGTCCATTGTCAATTGTCAATTGTTCGTCAATTGTCAATTATCGAAACACTCCCGCTCGTCACCCTCACCCACACCCGCCTAACATTATGCCCGCCTACGGTCAGGGTTGCCGAGCCGGTGAGCTTGCCATTGTCGCCGTTCAGGTCGTATTTGAGCGAGCCGCTTGACCGCGAGAAGTCCAAGTCCGCGCCGCTGTTTTGTGGGGTTTTAATCTCGACATTGCCGCTTGTGACTTCTACATCTAAGGCGTCGTTCCAGTCGGCGTAGGTCAAATTCACGTTCCCCGACGTGACCTTGACCCTGCCCCGCCCGGACAAGCCGTTTACATTCAATCGCCCCGAAGTCGCCCCGATTTCAAAGCTTTGCAGATTCGCATACCCGGGCAAATCTAATGTTATATTGCCGCTCGTGGCTTTCAGAATCAAGGTGTCGAGGGTGAAATTGGCGGCGTGAAGCTCGGCGTTGGTAGTGCCGCTCGTGACCGAGAGTTTCAATTCGCCGTACTCTTTTGCGGGAATTTCTACGACCAAGTCTCCGCTCCCCCAAGAATTCCAGCCCCAATTAAACAACATCGGGCGGCTTTTCTCATGTATCACCAAGGTGTTATTGCGAATATCGGCGGTAAATTCTATGGCGGGGTTACTGCCCTTGTACTCAACACGCGCCTTGTCGTCTCTCGAGATACTGATGGTTGTGCGTGCGGAGACTACCGCTATTTCAATGTGGCTGAAATTATCCGAAAAGGTCTCCGAAACGTCATGTGCGCTCTCGCGATAATCGCCGATGGTGAAATAAACGCCGTTTCTGAATCCCCTCACAATCTCGTCCCGCGTCATTGCCGCCGTGATTATGAAGCCGGTGAGCGAGGCAAAAAATACGCATGTCAGAATTATCGCCCATACTTTCATTGCTTTCATTGGGGAACACCTCCTTCCGGGGTTACTTGCGGTGATTGAACAGCTTGTTTCGGCTTAAACACAGGCTTACCCGTAATCATCTTACCGTGCCAGTCGATAAGGTTGCGGCAAAACGCAACGAATGCTTTGAGCAACAGTAAACCCGCAATACCGAGCAGACCGCCGAGCGACAGCGACATAAAGCCGAGACAGACCGTTGCAAGCGCGGGGAACGGCGAGTAAAACCATGTAAACCCGAACCCGCCGCCCACAATCGTGGCTATTCCCGCCACAATCAGCGAAAACGGCACAGTCAGCAGTGAAATCACCACCGCAAAAATCGTCGGCACTGCCCAACTCAACACAAATATATCCACACACAGCACCGTAAGCAAGCCGCCCCAGTCGAAGTCTTTGGGCATATTAATTTTAGGCATGTTGATTTTAATGCCGCTATTCGCGTAGTCGTTGTAAGACGACGACGTGCCGTCGCGGCCGGTACCGCCCGCCCCCGAATAGCCATAATTTGCATGCTGATTGGCGGGCGGGGGTTGTTGCCACGTGTAATTATTCTGTTGCGGAGGTGGTGGGGGATTTGCAGTATTCGGCGGGGGCGGTGTCGCGGAATCCGATTGAGGAATTTCAGCCGATTCAACAGGCACAATCTGATAGGTCTCGCCTTCCGCGTATTGTTTGGCGATTTCGGAAATGTCGCCGAGTTTGTAGCAGATTTCAGACTCGGTTGATTTCAGCAACAGGCTATCGGCGAAATGCTGTTCAAAGTCTGCCAAAATCTCGCTCTTGTCCCCCACACCGAGGCGAGTTAACTCTGTATTTAACTGCTCCATGAACTCGTGTTTCGTACTAATCATTTTCACTCTCTCCTTTCTCTATTGGCGTAACGCCCCGATTATCGCCGTTCAGCAATACCTCCATGCTCTCGGAAAAACTGCGCCATTCTTTCTCTTGGCGGAGTTTCTCAAGGCGGCCGATGTCGGTTATTTGGTAATACTTGCGGGGCGGCCCTTCCTGCGATTCTACTATATAGGAGGTAATACTCCCGTTGTCCTTGAGCCTTTTCAACAGGGGATAAATCGTCCCTTCTGTGATGTGCATGTTGTCGGAGATACGGTTGACTAATTCATAGCCGTAGCAATCCCCGCGACAGACAATTGACAAAACGCAAAGCTCCAGCGTTCCTCGTTTTAATTGCGGATTAATACTGCCCACCCCTTTCAAAATAATGCAGAAATAATAATGCAGAATGCAGAAATGCGCGTGGATTTTGCGCGTCCGTGAGTTCTGCAATCGTCTGCATTTCCTAACGTATCATATCAAAAAGCACCCACAACCCATAAGCAACAGGCGTTAACGCAAACACCATGCCCATAATTATCGCAGTAACACTGTGGGCGTTTCCGGCGGCGGTTTTTTTGTCCTTAACTTGGCTTTTATGTATCCCGTTCATGGCAAAGCCGGTTATACCGATTGTGATTAAACACGCGCCGGTAAAAAACAGGCAGACAAGAATAAACGCGAGATATGCCAATACAGCCGCCCATATTGCCCCCCAAAACCCGACAATAAGCGTAAGCCCCATAAAAGCTTGTATAGTTTCTTGCATTACCCCACACCCCCTTGTAAATTCGATGCGACGACTACACCTAAAATCGCGTATATGACAAGGATTGTCACGCCTGAGCTGAGGTGTATAATCGACAAGGTCATCAAGCCGTACTTGACTTTCTTGCTCGGGTTCTCGAATTTTTTGACGGCGCGTATGCCGCGTATGCCGCGGATTACCGCCAAGATTGATATTACGAAGACTGCCGCGATTAGGGTTAGGATTGCTATTTCTATTATGGTCATTTGTGGGTGCCTCCTTAAAATATTTGCAAGTGTCGGACGACTGCGAACCTTTGCGGGCGGGCGAACGCAGTTCGCCCCTACGTTGATAAGTATACAGGCAACAGTAAAATTTGCCCACCCGCCGAAAATCCTACGGACGCGCAATGCGCGCCCCTACATTTCATGAAACTGCAATCGTCCATCTACATTATACCACACTGTACCGTATATTGCAAGGTACTATGTGCACAAATATATTGGGGAATTTTTGTGGGTTTTTGTTCGAGATTACCAAAAACGCCGAATTTTACTAAATTTACATAGTTTCAAAAACCGGAAAATTTTTATAGTTGCAAAATGCTTTGAATTGTGATAGAATAGTATAGTACGGCTTTTTCGCCGAAAATCGACAATAGACCCCTTGCGTAATCAAATATGGCGGCTTCACGCACAGATTTTCCGCCATACTGCGTTGAATTTCCTTGTAATGCACAAAGCATTACTGCGAAAATTCGCCTTGTCTGACGAAAAATCTGTACGCAAATCCACCATATTTGATTACGCAAGAGGTCTAATAATTTTAGAATGGTATTAAATATATGAGAATTATCCCTTTGGAGAGCATTAATTCCCACGCGCAGAATCCTGCGGCGTTTGTGCAATTCGCGGAGGCCGAATATTGCGCGCAGATTGCCCAGACCGCCGCCGACATTAACGCCATGAATAAGCCTATAGTGCTGATTGCGGGGCCGTCGGGGTCGGGGAAGACCGTCACCGCGCACAGGCTTCGCGCCGAGTTGGAAAATCTCGGCCACCGCACGCATATAATTTCCATGGACAACTATTTTATGCCGCTCAAAAGCGGCTTGGACGGCGTTGACCTCGAATCGCCCGACCGCCTTGACCGCGCCTTGTTCAGCGAGCAAGCCGAGAAAATTCTCGCGGGTGAGGAAGTAATTCTGCCGATTTTCGACTTCACGAACCAAGGCAGAAGCGACGGCGCGGCTTTTCGGCGCGGTGAGGGCGAGGTCGTGATTTTCGAGGGTATACACATGCTGAACCCGCTCATATCGGGCAATTTATCGGAAAACGCGGCATCGGTATACGTCAGTGTCCGCACTCGTATCACAGATAATGACACAGTCCTGCACCCCTCAAAAATCCGCCTACTGCGGCGATTCGTGCGCGACAAACTCTACAGAGGGCGGGATTTATTGCAGACAATTCAGTTCTTCGACAACGTCGAGCGGGGCGAAAAAAGCTACATAATGCCCTTCAAGCACTTAGCCGACTTCGACATAGACACCTTCATAGCCTACGAGACCTGCATATACAAAAAGCACGTCCTACCCGATTTAACAACCGCAAATTCCAAGCCCGACAACCCGATTATAGCGGAATTGACGGCATTTTTGCGACAACTCGCCGACATCGCAGACGAATTAGTGCCGAATCGCTCGCCGGTGAGAGAATTTATCGGCGGCAACGAATTAATGAATAGTGAATAATGAATAATGAATAATTGTGGAAAAATTTTCGCAACCGCCGATAAACCACGGGCGAACGCAGTTCGCCCCTACATTGAAAACCCACACAAACAACAGGAAACCCACGGACGCGCAATGCGCGCCCCTACAATAAATTTTTCACACCCACAAATCAACAACATTGAAAAAATTATCACAACCCAAAACCCCACAAACCCATCCCCCAGATGTACGCAATACGAAAATACGCCCGCCTACCTTGGCGT
>WRMK01000078.1 GCA_009777155.1 Oscillospiraceae bacterium | reverse complement strand
ATAGCGGGTTTCGGAAACCTCCCTGTTGCTTTTTTGTTTTAGCAACTATAACTGTAACACAGGTTTCCTTTTTCCGCTATTCTTTTTTTGTGAAGTGTAACACTTCTATTGTAATCCTACATAAATTAAATTTTCTGAAAATTATCCCATACCGCCGATATTTTCAAACGAAAAAGTCTCGTCCAAGGAGGTTATCACAAGAATATTTTCCTCAAAATGATAATCGTAAACCTCCAACTCGCCATTTGCGTTTATGAACGAGATTTTGCCGTCGCCGCTCGTCCAATCGGTGAAGCGCACTCCCAAAAACGAACCGCTGCCGTCGGGCAGGAAATTCGCGTAAAAAGCCAGCTCATTTGGAGAGCCGATACGGTGCCAAGTGGCTTGAATAAGCCGTTGGTCTCTTGTCGGCTCGTTTGTGGTTACGGGATTCGCGGGGGCAGTTCCGCCGGCCACACTCCGCAGAATTTCAAGCGCGTGAGCCGTCGTCACAGCCTCATCTGCGCCAATTCCCGCGGCCGCCCGCTGCTCGGCGGTAAGCTCTGCGCCGCCCGCCACATGCCGCAAAATCGCAAGCGCATCTGCCGTTGTCGCCGCCACCGCAGGGATTGCAACCGCGAGAGCCATCGCCGCAATCAGAATAATCGCCATTGTCTTTTTCATAATTTTTACCGTGCCTTTCTGTGTTTTAATTATAGTAAATGGCGCAACTCCCCAAAATCACACTCGCCAACCCTACAACAACCCACTCCCACAAACAGTCTCCGGCCGATACCGCCTAATCGCCGCCTCATTCAGCACCACAACCAAACCGCCCGCCCTAACCGCCAGCTTTTCCTCAAATTCATCGCCGCGCAGGTCGTAAATCAAGCTGTCGCGGACCTCGACGAACCAGTCGTCGCGCTCGGCCACGTCGAGCCGCTGAAACACCAAAATTATATCCTCGCCGTAATCGACCTCGGCGGTGTCAATTTCCATTGCGAACAACATCGCGTGCTGGCTCTCGGTCAAGAGTGAGTTGGCGTCCTGCGTGCGTTTTTCCCTGTATTCATAGGGTTCTACGTCGTATGCGGGTTCTTCCCGACCTTCGTCAAGCTCGTCAGTTTCGTCAAGCTCGTTGGGTTCGTTAGTCTCGTTGGGTTCGCCAGTTTCGTTGGGTTCGATAGTCTCGTTAGGTTCGTCACTGTTGGTCTCGTTACCGTTAGTTTCGTCACTGTTGGTTTCGTCATTATTAGTTTCGTCACCATTGGTCTCGTCATTATTAGTTTCGTCACCACCGGTCTCAACACCGCCGTTCACGCCATCGCGGTTCTCGTCACCGTTAGTCTCGCCGCCAGTTTCACCGTCGTTCACATCACCGCCGGTCTCGTTGGGTTCACCACCGACGGTATCACCACCAGTATCACCACCGGTCTCACCGCCGGTATCACCATCAGCCTCCCCAAAAACCTCCTCACGAAGCTCCTCCGGCAGGTTCTCAACGACCCACGCCTCATACCACTTCTCGTAAAACTCCGCGAATTCGGCCTCCACCTCGGCGAAATTCTCGCCCGCATTCAACCGCGCCGCGTAAACCTCGGCCAACTCGGTGAAAATCGCCATGTCGTCCATCTGCAACGGCTCGCCGTTCGGGTCCACGAGCGAAAGCACAATCACCCGAAAACGGGCGTACTCATTTTCAAAATGCGCGCGTAATTCCGTCTCGGGGACTTCCTCGGGGCCGCCGGAAGTATAAGTCGCCTCAAACACGGGGTAGGCCTTGCGGTCGGCCGAAAACGCCCGCAACACCGTCTCGGGCATGACCCCGACACTCTCGAAATAGTCGCCCCAGTTGTTGAAATTCAAGCCCGCCTCAAACAAACCCTCGTTGCCGGCGAGATAATTGTCAACGGTCTCGCGATGTTCCCGCAGGTCTTCCGCGGAAAATTCCAGCCCCAATTCGTCAAACATCTGCCCGAACGCCGCCCTGTCCCGCAGTATCTCAACCGCCCTGTCGTTCACACTGTCGGCAAAGCTTTTACCGTTGATAGATTGCGCGTAGTAGTCGAAGCCGGGTTCAACATCGGGGTTGGCCTCTCTGAACTCCGCCGCGACATCATGTGCCGCCAAAAACTGTGCGTAAATGTAGTCGCCGCCGGTGACATCAACGCCGCCGATTGTCATTGCCATGCGGGTATCGGCACAGGCGGTAAACGCCAGCACCAAAGCCACCGATAAAATAATCGCGATTGTTCTTTTAATTTGCATTTTTGAAATTCCTTTCGTTTATATAATTTATTTACCTTCTCGTGATTCCCTTTTCCTCAAGCGCCCGTAAAATTTTCTCCATCACCGCATCGGTCTCGGCGTCGGTCAAGGTCGCGTCGGGCTTGCGGAAAATCAGCTTGTAGGACAAGCTCTTTTTGCCGTCCGGAATCTGGTCGCCCGCATAGATGTCAAACAGGCTGAGTTGCTCCAAATTCTTCGCCCGTGTCGTAATAATCGCCACAATTTCGCCCGCAGTTACCTTCTCGTCACACAGCAGGCTCAAATCCCGCGTCATGGACGGGAACTTAGGCAGTGAGCGGAATTTCGGCAACAGATTACTATGCGCCATCAGCTTTTCCAACTGCAACTCCGCGCAGTAAACCCGCGAATTTATATCCCAGTCCTCCAACACCAACGGGTGAATCTCGCCGATTATGCCGATTATATCGCCCTTACAACTCAATACTGCACACCGCCCCGGGTGATACGACGGATTATCGGTAACGGCCGAAAATTCAGCCCTCACCCCGACAAAATCAAGGTATTCTTCCACCAAACCTTTCAAGGTCAGGAAATCCTCGGTGTCGCCGTAAAGCCCCACGCACAGGACTTTTTTCTCGTCCGCCAACTCGCCCGAATTCGGCAGGTAGACCGCGCCGATTTCGTAGAACCGCCCATGAGAATTGCGGTTGTTGCAATTCCGCGCGATTACCTCCAACAGTGACGGCAACATCGAGACCCGCATTACGCCTGTCTCCTCACCGAGCGGATTGCGAATCGCAAGGCTGTGTGAATCCTGCACCTTTGCCTTGACTAACGCCTTAGGCGAAATGAAACTGAACGTCAGCATCTCGCAACAGCCCTGCCCCTGCAAAAGCCGCGCCGTGCGCCGCTCAAAGCCCTCGACGGCGGCAGTGTCGCCGGTTACGCTATGTGGCGTAATCTGCGGCAAGCTTGACGGAATCTCGTTGTAGCCGTAAATCCGCGCGACTTCTTCCGCCAAATCACATTCAAGCTTTATATCGGTTCGGTTCTGCGGGCAGATTGCGTAGCCGTCCACTATCTTAAACTCCAAACGCTCCAAGATTTCAATCTGTCTACTTTCGGGAATATCCGCGCCGAGAATTTTGTTAATATTCACGTGATTAAATTGCACCCGCACAGGCTCTTTTGTCGAAAAGTCCTCGTCAATTATGGTCTTAACGACCTCGCCGCAACCGAGCAACTCCACAAGCTCAAGGGCGCGCATTAAAGCACCTTCGGCATTGCGCGGGTCGATACTTTTTTCAAAGCGGGCACTCGATTCGGTACGTCTGCCGATTCTTTGGGCGGTTTTGCGTACCGACACGCCGTCAAAGCAAGCCGACTCAAAGACGACCTCGGCCGTGTCGGGCATAACCCCGCTGAACTCGCCGCCCATTACCCCCGCCACCGCAATCGGCTTTTCGGTGTCGGCGATTACCAAAGTTTCGGGTGTGAGAATTCTTTCGTCACCATCAAGCAGTGTAATTTTCTCACCGTCGGTTGCGGTTCTCACAATAATCTCGCCGCCCGTGACATAGCGTTTATCAAAAGCGTGCATGGGGTGGCCGTATTCGAGCATTACAAAATTTGTTATGTCAACAATGTTGTTAATCGCACGCACGCCCGACGCCCGCAGTCTTTCGACGATAAACCGCGGTGACGGCGCAATCTTGACATTCTTCACGACCGCCGCCATATAGCGCGAACACAGTTTTGTGTCGGCAACGGTGACACGCAAATCCAAACTGCCGTCCACGCCTTTGAACACAGGCGTTTTAATTTCAACAGGCAGATTAAAAGTCGCGCCGGTCTCTTTAGCCAAGCCGATTACCGAAAGGCAGTCGGGGCGGTTGTTGGTGATTTCAAACTCGACTGCAATATCGCGCAGTCCGAGAAACTCGATTACGTCCATACCGGGCGTAAGTTTCGCGACATCGGGGTCGTTGTCGAGGATTAAAATCCCGTCGGGGTCGGCGTAAGGCAGGTCGTCAACAGTCAAGCCCAGCTCGTCCACACTGCACATCATGCCCTGACTTTCAACCCCGCGCAATTTGCCGCGTTTGATTCTGAGGACACTGCTATCCTGCCGATTAACAACCGCGCCGCCGTCAAGCACCACAGGGAGCAATGCGCCCGCCGTGACGTTTTGCGCGGCGGTGACAATCTGCACTGTGCTATCGTCCGAATCGCCAATCAGCACCTGTGCAATCCACAGCTTGTCCGAGTCGGCGTGTCTCTCAATCGACTGCACCCGCCCGCAGACAATCCGCTCCAAAGGCGCAGACAAATCGGTCCACTTCTCGACCTTAGAGCCGCTCATAGTCATACCGCGCGCGAAGTCGGCTATAGGCATATCGGCCTTGACGTAGTCAGCGAGCCATTTCATTGATAGGTTCATAAGTTCTCCTAAATTTTTAATTGATATGTTGTTGCAAATTTTCTATCTCACGGGCGAACGGAGTTCGCCCCTACATACGGCGAAATTTTTATGCGGGTTGAAAATTTCGTAGGGCAGGGGCTCTGCTCCTGCCGTTTGATGCCGTCTGATGTCGTTTAATAATGTTTGATACCGTTTGCAGATTATTGTTTTGCGGTATTGTGGGTTCGGACGGCAGGAGCAGAGCCCCTGCCCTACAGTTCTAAATCGCCTTATAAATTATCGGGCGGTACATCGGCAAAGGTATAGGCAGACCACCGCTCTCGGCTTCATCAAGCCAAAGTTTCTGTGCAATCAGCACCTGTTTCAACGCCTCATTGGGGTTTGCGCCGAAGGCACTGCAATTTTTCAAGTCGGGAATGTCGGCAATAAATCCGCCGTCGTCGTCGCTGTAGAAGATGTTTATGTGGTAATTTTTCATAGTTTAATCAGCCCTTTCCGCACAAAATTAATCCTTAAATTTCAAATTATATTTCTCGACTAAGGAAAAAAACTGTTTAATCTGATATGGTTTGGCTTCACCGTTCACGTCTTGAATGTTTATAATCTCATTAATGGTATCGTTCTTAAAAATGTTATGACTTCCGTTGGTTCTTTTATTATTAAATTCAAAAGCTTCAAGGATAATCACGAAATCGTTGAATTTTACATTTTTATGATTGTTTATAATTCGATTAAGTAGTTTTCGTTTGTTCATCGTCTGTATACACCTCTTATTTTCCCCGCCTCAAACCTCCGCCGATTCCACCACAAGAACCCCCGCGTCACAAACGCGCCGCCCAAGCCCAAAATCACCACCGCCCCCGCCGTCATGCCGAGAATCGGCGACATAGCCTCGGTGGTCGGATTGCGGCTTACTGTCAAAAACCAACCTATATTAACAGCAATATACCCCGCTGTCAGCCCCAAGGAACCCGCGTAAAAGCAGACCCGCCCTGTGACGCTCCCGATTTTTTCGGCGACAAGGAACGCGGTAACGCCGATAAAAATACTCACCCCGATAAACGAACCCACAATCGTTGGAATCCCGAACAAAGTCACTGCCGCCGCGATTTTATAAGCTTTTACATACTTCTTAAACGATTCGCTGTTTCTCATGGCTCACCTTAAAATTGGCGTAAAAATCTAACATCATTCTCATAAAGCAAACGTAAATCATCAATTTCATACCTCATCATGGTTATGCGCTCGATTCCGACACCGAAGGCAAATCCGGAGTAGACATCGGGGTCAATCCCGCAGTTACGCAGGACTTGCGGGTGCACCACCCCTGCGCCGAGCATCTCAATCCAGCCTTCGCCCTTGCACATGGAACAGCCCGTGCCGCCGCATTTGAAGCAGGATAAATCGACTTCCGCGGACGGCTCGGTGTAGGGGAACTGGTGCGGGCGAAAGCGCAGTCGTACCGAATCGCCGTAAAGCCGCTTCATGAAGGTCTCGAGCGTGCCTTTGAGGTCGGCGAATGTTATATTTTTGTCAACCACCAAGGCCTCGCATTGGTGAAACACCGGCGAATGTGTCGCGTCAAATTCATCGCGGCGGAAGACCCGCCCCGGGCTGATAATCGCAATCGGGGGGCTACTTTCGAGCATTGTACGGATTTGCACCGAGCTGGTCTGTGTCCGCAGTACCACCTTATCGCTTATATAAAAGGTATCGCTCTCATCGCGGGCGGGGTGGCCCTCGGCGGTGTTGAGCATGTCGAAGACATACTTGACCTCCTCGATTTCGGGCCCGCCAACCACCGTGTACCCCATCGAGCGGAAAATATCTTTCAAGTCGTCCAAAACAATGCTCATGGGGTGGCTTTTGCCTTGTGGGCGGCGTTTGCCCGGCAGGGTCACGTCGATTGTCTCTTTTTTAACAGACTTCTCAAAATTATGCGCCTTCAACTCGGCAACCCGCTCTGCAATAGCCCTTTCGGCGGTCTCACGCAGTTCGTTCGCCTTCATGCCGACAAGCGGCCGCTCGTCTTCCATGAGCCTGCCCATCTGCTTCAAAATCGATGTCAGCTCGCCCTTTTTGCCGAGAATCCGAACCCGCACCTCATTAATCTGGCTCAAATCCGCGCTCGCCTTGACGTTATCAAGAATTCTCTCGCCGAGTATTTCGAGGTTGTTTAAGATATCTTTAATCATTTTTCCCCCTATAAATCAAGCCGGTTTATCGGCATAATCAATAATCGCCACTTCCGTCAGTGCCGCCCTCAGATTGTTCACAATAATCTCAAGCCGCGACATCACATCATCATCATAATAGCTCTCCCCGCACTGTGAACATTTTTCACAAGGGACATCGCGCACAATAATAATGCGGCGGTTTTCAAGGTTCACAACGTGATTAGTCACGCTGTTCTCCAAAGAACCTTTGCAATAAAAACAGTTCATCATAACCTCGTAATCCCACTGCCAATTATTCATTATTCATTGTCAATTATTCATTGACGACACACCCCCTGCGCGAATCGAACGCACAACTATCCCTTAGGAGGGGACTATTATATCCATTTAACTAAGGGGGCAAATTACAATTAATAATGAATGATGAACAATGAATAATGAGTGGTGAACAATGAATAATGAGTGGTGAACAATGAATAATGAGTGGTGAACAGCGAATAATGCACGATTGACAATTGTCGAATAGTATTATACCACAAAATGATTGACTTGTCAATAAATTTATGGTATAATTAATTGAAATAAGAAAAAATAAGTAAAGTGAGGACTATGAAATGAACATAGAAATTACCAAAACAACCGCTCCCAAAGCCGTTCCCGCCGATGAAAGCACCCTCGGCTTCGGGCGTTTATTCGCCGACCATATGTTCCTGATGAACCACAAAAACGGCGAGTGGGGCGACCCGCGCATTGTCCCCTACGAAAACCTCTCGTTGTCGCCCGCCTGCATGGCATTGCACTACTCGCAGACGATTTTCGAGGGCTTGAAGGCCTACAGAAACCAGACTACAGGCGGGATTCAGCTGTTTCGGCCACAGGAAAACTTTGCGCGGCTGAACAAATCCGCACGCCGCATGGTAATCCCGGAAGTGCCGGAGGACTTCGCGATTTCGGCACTCAAAGAGCTTATAAAGCTTGATGAACACTGGGTTCCCCACGGTGACGGCGCATCGCTGTACATTCGGCCGTTTATTTTTGCTTGCGACCCGTTTTTGGGTGTAAGGCCGGGCGCGGAGTACATTTTTGCAATCATCACCTCGCCGTCCGGCCCGTACTACGCGACCGGCTTAAACCCTGTGGGAATCTACGTTGAGGAGAAATACGTCCGCGCCGTCAAAGGCGGCCCCGGCTTCGCAAAAGCGGGCGGGAATTACGCCGCGTCACTCGCGGGGCAGATTGAGGCGCAGAAACTCGGCTTGGCGCAGGTCTTGTGGCTCGACGGAATCGAGCGCAAATATATTGAAGAAGTCGGCGCGATGAACATCTTCTTTGTAATCAATGGCGAAATACTCACCCCCGAACCGCAAGGCTCGGTGCTTGAAGGGATTACCCGCAAATCGGTGCTGGAACTCTGCCGCAAGTGGGACATGAAAGTAACCGAACGCCCCATTACCATACAAGAAATCGCCGATGCCTACAAAAGCGGCGCACTCAGCGAGGTCTTCGGAACAGGCACAGCGGCAGTAATCTCGCCCGTGGGCCTGCTAAAGTGGGGCGGCATGGATATGCAAATTAACGATAACAAAATCGGCGAGATTTCGGCACGGCTATACGATACCCTTACGGGGATTCAGTATGGGAAGATTGATGATGATATGAATTGGGTGATGTCAATTGACAATTGACAATGGACAATGTACAATTGAGGTGTCGCCGTTGGCGACGGTTCAAGACTTTAATGACTGTGAAGCCACGGACATCGACTGCAAATTTCAGCAATCGCGATAAAAAATCATACAAGATATAAATTATTCAATCGGAAAAGTCGCGGAGCGACCACCACAATTGTCAATTGTCCATTATCAATTGTCAATTGTTCAACGGGAGACTTTATGGAAGCTTTAAGGAAAGAACGGCGTTACACCTACGCGGATTACTTGACGTGGGACGGCGATACGCGGTATGAGCTGATTGACGGCGTGCCGTATGCTTTTGCCGCGCCGAATGTTCGGCATCAAGAGGTCTGCGGCGAGTTATTCGGGCAACTGCGGGATTTTCTTAAAGGAAAACTCTGCAAAGTCTTCATCGCGCCTATCGACGTGCGGCTGAACCCCCAAAATGCCGACGACACGGTTGTGCAAGCCGATGTAATCGTAGTCTGCGACCACTCCAAAATCGGCGGCAACTCAATAAACGGCGCGCCCGACTTGGTGATTGAGGTACTTTCGCCGTCCACCGCAAGCTACGACCTAATCGTCAAACTCAACCGCTACAGGGAGAGCGGCGTGCGGGAGTACTGGGTGATTGACCCCGAGAATAACGCAGTGCAGGTTTTCATATTCAATGGCGACAAAAACAACGGCTGTATCATAAATACCTACGAAAGTGAATGCAAATCAATACCTATGAATATTCTCGACGGTTGCGTGATTGATTTGCGTGAAATCTTCAAGGAGTAATTACCTTTTCACCCACGATTCAAAACAACAGAAAGGAACACTAACTATGAAGAACACAGAAAAAACAATGGACAAACTCATAGCCCTCTGCAAAGGCCGCGGCTTCATTTTCGCGGGGAGCGAAATCTACGGTGGCTTGGCGAATACTTGGGACTACGGCCCGCTCGGCGCCGAGCTGAAAAACAACATAAAGCAAGCTTGGCTAAAGAAATTCGTGCGTGAGAGCAAGTACAACGTCGGCTTGGACAGCGCGATTTTGATGAACCCGGAAGTCTGGAAGGCATCGGGTCACTTAGGCGGCTTTTCCGACCCATTGATGGACTGCAAAAGCTGCAAAACCCGCCACAGAGCCGATAATCTTATTGAGGATTTTGATGGCACTGCGACTGCGGGTTGGGAAAGCAAGCAACTCGAGGACTACATTGCGGACAAAAAAATCGCCTGCCCGAATTGCGGCGAAATAAATTTCACGGGTATCCGCAAATTCAACCTCATGTTCAAGACTTTCCAAGGCGTGACCGAAGAAAGTGCCAACGAAATCTATCTGCGGCCCGAAACGGCGCAGGGGATTTTCGTGAATTTCAGCAACATTCAGCGTTCGAGCCGCAAAAAAATCCCGTTCGGCGTGGCGCAAATCGGCAAGTCGTTCCGCAACGAGATTACGCCGGGGAATTTTATATTCCGAGTGCGCGAATTTGAGCAGATGGAGCTTGAATTTTTCTGCAAACCCGGCACCGATTTGGACTGGTTCGTATACTGGAAAGACTTCTGCAAAAACTGGCTCTTATCGCTCAACATAAGTGAGGAGAATCTGCGTTTGCGCGACCACGGCGCGGAAGAACTCTGCTTTTACTCAAAGGCAACGACCGACTTCGAGTATCAATTCCCGTTCGGGTGGGGTGAGCTTTGGGGGGTTGCCGACCGAACCGATTATGACCTGAAACAGCACATCGAGGCGTCGGGCAAGTCGCTCGAATACTTTGACCCCGAAACTAATGAAAAGTACGTCCCCTACGTAATCGAGCCGAGTTTGGGGGTTGAGCGGTTGCTGTTGGCGGTGTTAACTGATGCTTATGACGAAGAAGCCCTTGAAGACGGCACAACCCGCACCGTTCTGCGCTTTCACCCCTATCTTGCACCGTTCAAGGCGGCAGTTTTACCACTCTCGAAAAAGCTCGCCGAGCCTGCCGAAAAACTTCACGAAGACTTGTGCAAGCTGTTCGCGACCGACTACGACGAGACCGGAAACATCGGCAAACGCTATCGCCGCCAAGACGAAATCGGCACGCCATTCTGCGTGACAATCGACTTCGAGACCGCCGACGACGGCAAAGTGACCGTCCGAGAGAGAGATAGCATGGAGCAGGGGCGGATTAATATCGGCGAGGTCGGCGGATATATTTTGGAACGTGTGGGATTTTGATTGACAAGCCTGTGAGTTTTATGGTACAA
>WRMK01000077.1 GCA_009777155.1 Oscillospiraceae bacterium | reverse complement strand
GGAAAAATTCCCCTAAACAACAAATTTCCCGTAAATCTGCCGAAAGTTTCATCCCTCGCGGCAGGGCTCGCAGTCGTGCCCCCGCCGAGCAACGCCGCGTGCGCCATCGCGATAGTCCCGCCGCTGAACAGCCGCATTTTCTTGAGTTGATGGGCCTTGATGTCGTCGCTGATGACTATGTCGAGGCCCGCTTTTTTGAGTTGCTCAAATGGCAATTCCTCCCGCAACTGCCCCGCATAATTCGCGCTCTCGATTGCCCAAAAATAAAACAATTCGGTACTGCAAAGCAGTTCGTCGCGGTAGCCCAAATCGCCGCAAATCCTGTCCGCCTCGTCATGGGGATACCCCGCGACAATCCTGTCTGTGACTGTGTTTGTGAAGACACAGCTACGGTTCACCCACTGCATAAATTCTAAGCTCAATTCCCATAAATTTGCGTACTTCTGCATAATTTTCCGCAAATTTTCACCGTTATTTTCGACCGCCTCGCACGGCAAAATAATCAAGCCTTTGGTCAAATCGCCGCCGAAAAACTTAAATCGCTCGTACAAAAAAGCCGTAAACTTCGCCGGGAACGACGCTTGCGGGCGGGTGTACGCCTTCTCATTTTCGCAGTAAACAAACTCCTCGGCGTTGGTGCAGGAAACAATCACCCGCAACTCGGGATTGCGCGCACGGCCGAGATAATTGTTGTAGTCCTTGTAAAGATTGATGCAATCGGTGACACAGGTAATCAGCCGCTTATCGGTTTTTTTCACACCGTTTTCCGCACCGGCGGCAATCACCGTATACAGCCCGTCCTGCTTTTTCAGCAGTTCAATCTCGCGGTCGTGCGCCTCGTTCACCTCGTGGCCCGCCTGAACGAGGGTCACGCCGCCGCGCCACAGCCCAAACTCATTAAGCATATCGAACGCCACGCAGGCAAAGCCGCGCAGGAACGGCCCTTCCGCGTACATTAATACCCTTTCGGTATCATCACGCCGCCGATTTACGGCGGGAAAATTTCCGTCAAGATTGTGCATTTGACCTCCAAAAATGGATTATTTGAAATAATTATAACATATAATTGCAAATTTTGCAAATATATGTTATAATTTGTTTATGAGAGCTATGAGAAAAATTTTATTGTCGCTTTTAGCGATACTTCTGCTGTGCAGTTGCGGGGACACAAAGCCGCCTGTAGAGCCGGTTGTCGCGGTGCTACCGACCGAAATGTTCGAGGGCGAGACGGCGCAATCCGAAGCCCCGCAAGACTCCGAATCCCCCGAAACTCCCGCCCCGCCAGAACCCGCCGTGGAAATTCCCACTCCCGAATCCCCCGTGCCGCGCTTTGACCCGCAAAAACTTGAGGCGGCATTGGCGGACACGGAGGCCTTTACGCGGGAGATGGAGCGGATTTGCGCGGATTTTCATGTCGTGGGAATGTCGGTCGCGGTCTTCGCGAACGACGCCGTAATCCATACATACAACCACGGTTACGCCGACAGGGAAGCGGGCGTTAAGGCCGGCGACGACACCAAATACCGCTCGGCATCGGTCTCCAAGACGGCTACGGCGATTTGCGCCATGATTTTGGCGGAAATCCCGCAAATCGGTGAAATTTCGCGCCTCGACTTAGACGCGCCGATTAGCGGGATTATGAACCTTGACATGGACAGTTATGCCACAGATACCCCCAACACAACCCGCCACCTGCTAACCCACTCGTCAAGCATAGTTGACACCTCTGCGTACACCAACGCCTTCTCCTACACACCCCCGTTATCGGTTGAACGTATGCTGAATATTGGGATATGGTCGGGCGACTTGCCGGGTACCCGCTATCAGTACTCGAACCTCGGCGCAAGCTTGGTCTCGGCGGTAATCGAGAGCGTGACGGGTGAGCGGTTTTACGCCTTTGCACAAGAAAATTTGTTCGACAAACTTGGACTCGATGCGGGTTATCTGCGGACTTTGATTGCCGACACCGAAAATATCGCGAACATTTACAGGGGCGGCGCACTGGCGCACTCGGTCAAGACTTGGGGGCGCACCGAGAGCCTGTACAACCAGATTCCGCTGGGGCAGGCCTACGGCGTTGCGGAGTGCGAGATGATTATTTCGGCGACGGACTTGGCGAAACTCGGCATAATCCTTGCAGGGGACGGCACTTATGGCGATGTGCGAATCTTGTCCCCCGAGAGTGTCGCCGAAATGAACCGCCCTTACATAGAAATTGCGGAAAACGAGTACAGCGCAATCGGTTTGCGGGTTAAAACCGACATACTCGAAGGCCGAACGATTTCGGGACACCCCGGCCAAGCGCTCGGCATGGTCGGCGGGCTTTACTTCGATATTTCCGACGGCACAGGGGTCGCGATTCTCACCAACGGCTGCCTCGTGACGTATAATTCCAACAACATGTACGGCATAAATCAAGCGGTTATTGAAGCGGTTTACGGGCATTTTTTCGGGTAATAATTCATGGATTCCTTTCATAGACATGTATAATAGATGATTGCAAAAATTTCCGGTCATGTAGGGGCGCGCATTGCGCGTCCGTTGTTTGCAGTTTTCTGAACCTTGTATAATGAAAGGATTGCAAAATTATGTCCGAAAATATTCAAATCGCAGCGGTGGAAATCTCGCCGATTGAGCTGCTCATGCGCGAGCATGGCGTGTTGCGGCGGGTGCTTTTGATATACGCCGAGGTGGGCAAAAAGCTGAAATGCGAACGCGCAATTAACTACACAGCCGTTCACCATGCGGCGTTGCAAGCCGCCGAGATAGCCAAAGTCTACGTCGAGGATTTTCATCAGGAGCTCGAAAACGAGCATGTATTCCCGCTTTTCCGCGAAGAAACGCGGTTTATCCCCGTGATAAACATACTGCTCGAACAGCATTATGCTGCCACGAAAATCACCGCGGACATACTGCGGATTTTGGAGTGCGGCGTGCCGAATTGCAAGGCGCGGCCTCGCCTGCTGGGCCTTATGCAGGGCTACGTGACTATGCAGCGGCATCACGCGGCTCGTGAGGATACTTGCATTTTCCCGGAAGTGCATAAGTTAATCTCAGCCGAAAAGCGGGGCGAGTTGGGCGCAATGTTCGCGGAGTCGGCAGAGGAGCGGTTCGGCGCGGACGGCTTCGCGGTGATTACGGCGAAGCTTCGGGAGGCGGAGAAGGGGCTTGGGATTTATAATCTTGGGAAGTTTACTTTAATGCAGAAATGATAATAATGCAAAATGCAGAATGCAGAATGCAGAAATAACTAAGATTACAGGGTTTGTTTCCGTCGGAGAACTGCGTAAAAATAAATTACAGCTTGTTTTCCGTCGGCGAACCGCCTTTAATCTAAATTATTTCTGCATTCTGCATTATTATTTCTGCATTATTTACGCCCGCTTGCGGCGTGCGTAACTCCACAACCCCGCAGACCCCACTGCGAACACAATCGCAGTCACTGCGAAGCCGCTCACGTCGGCGAGGCCGGTCGGGACGGTGCAGTTATCGCAGACCTTGCACTTGCCGTCGGGCGGGTAGCAGTCGGCGCAACCGCAGGTTCTGCAATCGCCGTCGGTTTTGGGGTTGCAGACCACACAGCCGCAGGTCTCCACGCCCTCGCCGCAGTTGACTTCCTCAATCGCGAAGAACCCGCTGTTTTGGCCCCGCTCAAAGCTTATGCCGTGCGACTTTCCGTCGTTGCTCCATATTGCGGTTGCTGTATCGGGGAGGACTTCCAAATCGGTGGACGTGCCGAGTTCGTAGATTGTATTCTCGCTTTTGTCCCAAATGACGATTATTGAATTGCCGCCGGGTTCGCCATACTTGCCGACTATTTCGCCGCCGCAGATAAGTACTTGTGCGTTTTGGTAGAGATTAAAGACGGGATAGGCGGCGTTGTTATTAATTTCCCCGCCTGTGATGATGATAGTGCCGTATGAATGTATCGTGCCGTGTTGATGGTAATTGGTTATTTTGCCGCCGCTGATATTAATTTTCGCGTTGGCAAAGTAAAGCGCATAGGCGTTCGCCGATTGAATATGTGCGTCACCGCTTATATTAATAGTGCCTGTGAAATCCCCGTCGTCATAGGGTAAAGCCAAAGCCGAGCCGCTTGTTGCGGTGTTTTGAATCCTGCCTGTTACGTTCAGTGTCCCTGCGCCGAATAGGTCTATGAGAGACCATTCTATTTCAGAACCACTGTAATCCGCGCTCCAGTTTAGCGTTCCGTTTATGACTAATTCAAGGTAAAAACCGTCGCGGTTGACAACAGGCCCTGCGCTGACAATATTGGCGGTTACATTGTTATTTACCGTCAATCTGCCCTCTGCGCCCGGCAGTATCACGATGTTTTGATTGTTGGAAACTGCGGGGACTGTATCACTTTCCCAAATCCGCGCTTGCCTAATGGTAGAGCCGGCGGGGAACATGCTCGTATTGAACAGATTTTGTCTGTTTATGCCTACGAATACGTTCAAAGGATTGTCGGGGAATGCCGATGCGGCAATCGCCTTTGCTGTGGCCGAGTCGCGGAAAATAATCCCCTCAAGGTCGGTGCAATCGGCGAAGTCGCCGCTCGTGAGTCTTGTCACGGCCGCGCCTATTACTATAGTGTGGACTGAACTCCTCTCGATGGGTGTCGTCTTGTTGTGATACTGCGCCATGCCTTTATCGCTCTCGATTTTGAGCACGCCGCCCTCTAATTCATACTCGATTACAGGCACTGACCATGAGAAATTGACCGCGCTGTTCGGCAGAATCGCGTCGTAGATTACCGCCATGAGATATGCGGGGTAACCCTCGGTCTCAATCTCGTTGCTTACATCTTTCGTAAGCGGGTAGACGTCTGCGCCGTTGACGCCGGTTGCGCGGGTGGTACTTCCGGAGCCGAGGATTTCGTCGTTCATGACTACCGCATAGTAGCGTATCTCGCCCAAATTGCCGAGCGTTCCCGTTGTGGCCGGCGGTGTGATAGTCAAGGTGGTTCGGGTGCTGTCGGCGTGGGGGTTAAGCCGCCAAACCCGCTCTCTGAATCCGGTGAAAGTCGTGCCACCCGAAGTCCCGCCGTTGAGTGCTATAGAATTGCCGCTGTTCAAGCCTGTAATCGCAGTACCGGAAATAATGATGCCGCTACCGAAGCCGTTGATTGTTTCCGCGACTGTATCGTAAATCCTGTTACTGCCCCCGATAACCGGCCTGATTGCCCAAAGGTTATAAGGCGGGGTGGTAAGCAGAGGGGGGCCGTCGTAGATTTTGGTGAGTTGGCGGGGTGCACTGCTTGGCAGTATCAGACTGCCGCCGTCCGCGGCGAAGGCTTGCATGAACTCGAAGTAAATCGCCCGTAAGCTGTTCTCGCCGCCTGTGCCTACCTGATTGTTTGTACCCGCACGCAGGGCGTTGCCGATTGTCTGCCTTGTACCTGCGGCTTTGATTTTTTCACGATTGACTTGGTTTTCGGCATAAGAATTAGCGCGTGGAAATTCCGATTGCAGATTATTATAAAATCTCCGTACAAAATTGGGGTATTCCCTTTGCAACCAACTGCCGAAAGTGTACGCCATGCCGTAGCTTTTTGACGGACTGCCGGACATATCGAAGTACAGAAAATCGTCAAGCCCGACCCAATTATTATCAGCCGCCGACACCAATCTCGCGTTGCTTGCGGCGATTGTACCCGATTTTGCGTAGTATGTACCCGCCAAACCCGAGAGGTATTCGTTTATCCATGTGTCGGGTTCAATAATCATTATGTCGCCCTCGGTAGACCAAACGTAAGCCCTGTAGTGCATGTAATAGAGCATGTGTTGAAATTCATGCGCCATGGTGTTTAGAAAGCGGAGCTTATCGGATTCGGTCGCGCCCGATTTTAAGCTGTCAAAGCCTTGCCCGAACCCAATATCCATGTGAAACATATCGAGAGCGTTTGTGTTATAACCGGGTATATTATAATAATCCGCACTCCAGAAAAAGCCCCCGGTCCAACCGCCGTTGAAGTTGGTTCTGCCGTCGTCGCCGATGTCGTACAGCATAATATTCACCCTGCCGTCACTGCCGATGTCGCCGATTGCGGGCAAATTCGAGAACCCGAGATTCGCCAATACGCCGTTATGCGGGGCGAATCCGGTTGTGGGGTGGGTCATCATCTTGTATATTTCGTCAAAGTCATAAGCTATGTTTTGAGCCATTTGCGTGGTGATACTTGAAATAGTGCAAGTGGAAGTACTGCAAGCGCGAACCCCGGTGGTGCTGTGGTAAGAATTGGCGCCTGTATGAACCGGAAGCCATACAATTGCGTGCTCGCTTATCGCCATTACGCGGAAGTTGAGCCGTCTCATCGTGTCCCGTTCATTAATCTTGTCCTCGTACGTGTTATAAATCTCGTCCATATCGAAAAGCTGAGTAGTCCCGACGTTGACGTTCGCGTTTTTCTCTATGTAGAACGCCTTTTGCAGGAAGGTCATGGGCTTTAACTCAACGTCGAGCGGTTCTTGCGGGCGGTGAATAATGCGGCTGTCGTCAATCTCGACTATTTCGTAGTCGGCGAACGGCTCGGTCTCGCCTGTTTCGCCTGTTTCGAGAATTTCATAGTCGGCAGTCGCGGCGTTTCCGCTGAGAGCAGAGGCGGTGAGCTGCAACCCGCCGCCTGCAAAAAGTGCCGCGACGAGCAGTGTTAAAGTGAGCAGTGAAAGGGTTCTGCGGGGCTTTGAATTAGGCATGGTTAGTCCTCCGGTTATTTTAATATGGTATGACATAATATAGTATAGCATAGTTGAGGGGTGTTGTCAAGGGGTATTTATTGGGGGGCAGGCGAGAAAAATATTTTATACTTGACACACAGCTGTCATATTTGGTATGATATAATACATGGGCAGTTAAATTACAGCCAAAAACTTAAAAAGGAGCAAACCCATGAAAAACGCAATTTTCTATGTTTCATACAATCTCAAAAAAGGCGCGTCGGTCCCGGATTTTCTGCAAGCCTCGAAACGGCTCAACGACGAGTACATCTCAAAACAAAAGGGGTACATCTCGTGGAAACAGCTTGTGGACGGCGATTTGTGGGTTGATTTATGCACTTTTGAGACAATGGAAGACGCCAAAAACTTTGAGGAAAACTCCGCGAACCCGGGCGAATTAGCGCGGAAATTCTACTCGTTCATAAATTTCAACACCTGCAAAGAGCATTATTTTTCTATTGAAAGTAACTATGAGGGATGATTATGCCCAAAACTAAATTAAAACCTGCAAAATCCAAACAATTCACACAAGCCGAAATCTTCAAAATCGCAAGCCTGTACTGTATCACCGACCTACCCGAGCAGAACCGCACCCACGTCATGAAAGTGGGCAACCCGATTGGGTGGTCTGTGGTTCACTTTGACTTGGCGGATTATGCGGGGCGGACTGTGACAATAAAGTTCTCGGCGGAGGTAATGCGGGTCGGCGCGGCGGGGACTTTGCGCTGGCAGATTAACAACAAGAATTACCCCTCGATAGGCCAAGCGATTTACGGCGCGAAACAGAATATATGGCACAGGACAAGCGGCGAGTGGACGGGCGTTCTAAGCGGCTCACCGCCTTGCATTTACCTCAATACGTGGCGCAATGACAGCGAGCGTACGACCTTTTATATTGATAAAATTAACATAGAAATTACGTCAGATATGTAGGGGCGCGCAGTGCGCGTCCGCAAATGGGCTTCCACGCCCGCCCGCAGATACCCATATGTAGGGGCGAACTGTGTTCGCCCGTGGGTTTTGCGAAAATACCAAAGGAGATTAAAACCAATAATGCCAATCAGTAAAATTACAATCCGCGGTGCGCGGGAGAATAATCTGCGGAACATCGACCTCGAATTGCCGCGGGACAAGCTTATAGTCATGACCGGCTTGTCGGGTTCGGGGAAGTCTTCGCTTGCCTTTGATACCATTTATGCGGACGGGCAGCGGCGGTATATCGAGAGCCTTTCGTCATATGCGCGGCAGTTTTTGGGGCAGATGGAAAAGCCCAATGTGGACAGCATTGAGGGGCTTAGTCCCGCTATTTCTATCGACCAGAAGACCACCTCCCGCAACCCCCGCTCAACAGTCGGGACGGTCACGGAAATCTATGACTATCTGCGGCTTTTATACGCGCGAATAGGCATACCGCATTGTCCTGTGTGCAACCGCGAGATTAAACAGCAGACCATTGACCAAATAGTTGACCAAATTTTAACAATGCCCAAAGGTACCAAGATACAAATCCTCGCCCCGATAGTCCGTGGGCGCAAGGGCGAGTATCAAAAAGAGTTGGACCAAATCCGCAAGCAGGGGTACGTTCGGGTGCGGATAGATGGCAGTATTTACGACCTTTCCGAGCGAATTCGGTTGGACAAAAACCTCAAGCACGACATCGAGGTCGTGGTGGATAGGCTTGTGATTAAGGCCGACATAAAATCGCGGTTGTCCGAGAGCCTTGAAACGGCGGGCAGTCTCACAGACGGCTTGATTCACGTTGACAAGAATGGCGAGGAAGAATTACGCTTCTCGCAGAATTACGCCTGCCCCGAACATGGCGTCAGCATTGAGGCGTTGGAGCCGCGTATGTTCTCGTTCAACAACCCTTATGGGGCTTGCCAAAAATGCTCGGGGCTGGGGACATTTATGCGGGTAGACCCCGACCTGATTATCCCCAACAAAGACTTGTCCATAAAAGAAGGCGCGATAAAGGCCTCGGGGTGGACCTACAACGAGGGGACGATTGCACAAATGTACTTCGATGCACTTGCAAAACGGTACAAGTTTTCGCTCACCGCCCCCGTGAAAAAACTCTCGCAAACCGCCCTGAACATACTGCTCTACGGCACAAACGGCGAGCAAATCGAGGTCAAGCGTTCCTACGAAAACGGCCACGGTGTCTACACGACCGACTTTGAGGGCTTGGTGAATAACTTAGAACGGCGGTATCGTGAGACCGGCAGTAATTATTCGCGGGAGGAAATCGGCCTGCTGATGAGCGATGTGCTGTGTCCGTCTTGTAAGGGCGACAGGCTGAACAAGGAGGCCCTTTCGGTGACAGTCGCGAATATAAATCTTAGCGATTTCTGCAAATTAAGCATAGAAGACGCCCTCGAATTTATCGCAAACAGCGAGATTTCGGCGCGTGACATGCTGATTGCCGAGCAAATACTCAAGGAAGTCAAGGAACGGCTCGGATTCTTGAAAAGCGTGGGATTGGGCTATCTGAACCTTTCAAGGGCGGCGGGGACTTTGTCGGGCGGGGAGAGCCAACGGATTCGGCTTGCCACTCAAATCGGCAGTTCACTTATGGGGGTTTTGTATATCTTGGACGAACCGAGCATAGGCTTGCACCAACGCGACAATGATAAGCTAATCGCGACATTAAAGAGATTGCGCGACTTGGGCAATACCCTGATAGTCGTTGAACACGACGAGGAGACCATGCACAACGCCGATTATATCGTGGACATCGGGCCGGGCGCGGGGATTCACGGCGGCGAGGTGGTTTGTGCGGGGACAATGGACGACATTTTGGAGTGCGAAGAATCTATTACAGGGCAGTATTTGTCGGGCAAAAAGAAAATCCCCGTGCCTGTAACGCGGAAAAAGCCCGACGGCAGGTTCTTGGAAGTCTTCGGGGCGGCCGAGAATAATTTGAAGGGTATTGACGTGAAAATCCCGCTCGGTATGCTGACTTGCGTAACCGGAGTTTCCGGGAGCGGCAAGAGTTCGCTTGTCAACGAGATTATTTACAAATACCTTGTCGGCAAGCTCAATCGCGCACGTTCAAAGACCGGCAAGTTCGAGCGGATTGCAGGCGCGGAGCACCTCGACAAGGTCATCGACATCGACCAGTCGCCAATCGGCAGAACGCCGCGTTCTAACCCCGCGACTTACACAGGGGTTTTCACCGACATTCGCGACCTCTACGCCTCGACCAACGCCGCAAAGATGAAAGGTTATGCAACGGGGCGGTTCTCGTTCAATGTACGGGGTGGGCGGTGCGAGGCTTGCGAGGGCGACGGGATTATCAAGATTGAAATGCACTTTTTGCCCGATATTTATGTGCCTTGCGACGTCTGCAAGGGGCAAAGATACAACCGCGAGACCTTAGAAGTCATGTACAAGGGCAAAAATATTTATGAGGTTTTGGAAATGACCGTCGAGGAGGGAATCACTTTCTTCGAGAACATACCACGCATTGCCAAAAAAATGCAGACTTTGTTTGATGTGGGCTTGGGGTACATTAAAATCGGGCAATCGGCGACGACCCTTTCGGGCGGGGAGGCACAGCGGGTAAAGCTTGCCGCCGAGTTAGGTAAACGCGCCACGGGCAGGACGATTTATATCTTGGACGAGCCGACTACAGGCCTGCATACTGCCGACGTGCATAAGCTTATCGAAGTGCTTCAAACCTTGGTTGAGGGCGGGAATACGGTCGTCGTAATCGAGCATAACTTGGATATTATCAAGACCGCCGATTATATCATCGACCTCGGCCCGGAAGGCGGCGGTGGCGGCGGCTACGTCATCGCTACGGGTACGCCCGAGGAGTTGGCGAAGTGTAAGGAATCCTTTACAGGGCAGTATTTGAAGCGGGTTTTGGGGGCGAAAAAAGGGAAAAAAGTGAAAAATTTATAAATTCGCAAAATATGTACGTTTGTCAATGATATGTTACAAATTTTTTCAAAAAACTTCACCCGATATAAGAAAAGCGTTCAAAACCTCTCTCGGAGATTTCCAATTAAGCGGACGCATCG
>WRMK01000076.1 GCA_009777155.1 Oscillospiraceae bacterium | reverse complement strand
AAATCAGAAAAATTTTATCGGAAACGTGAGTTTTTTGGATTAATAACGATTATGTAAGTGAGGGGGTGAGAATTTTGGTGCGAAACTACGGTGAATTTTCGGCGTGTGAACTTCGGGAAAAACTGTTGAGCAACACACTTGACACGGATTTAATGAGCTTGGAAGACTACGAAAAATTATTCGGCCACGAGATTGAACTCGATGAGCCGAGCGATGCTGTGTTGGATTTTTGCAACACCGGCTTGAACCGCTACGAGTATTACGGCAGAGACCTGCCGAAGCCTGCTTTTGAAACTATTTTGAAACACCGCAAATATCGGAACGTGTGCAGTGACACCAAGATTTCCCGCCCAAGAACGAAACGCCTTGTGGTTGCAATCGCCGTAATCCTCATCACCCTGCTTTTGGCCGCAACTGCAACCGCCACTGTTCGGAAATTAAGCCTCAATTATCTGTTTTCAATCGCCGCAAAATCCGCCGACAAAACCCCAATAACTTACAACGACCTCGAAATAATCTGCACAGACGATTATCGCGTTTATAAGTCCATAGACGAGTTGCTCGAGGCCGAGAAGATTAATATTTTGCACCCGCCAACACTGCCCGGCGATTACGAATTCACCGACTTCAAGATTGCCGACAATGGCTCAGGCGTGCGATTAACGGCCTATTCAAGGGAGCATAAAATTACATTTAGTGTTGATTTCGGAAAGAATTTTCATCACAGCGATTATCAATACGAAATAAATAATATTACGTTTCAAATACGTGAAATGAAAAACTATTTTCAAGCAGGCTGGAATTACAAAGAGGATTATTACATAGTTGTCGCCTATGATGAGGCGATGCTACTGGAAATAATAAATAGTATAAACTGGGAGGATTAAAATGAAAGTAAGAAAAATCTTTTGGCGAGTTTTTGCAATCTTGATGATTGTCTGTATGCTCACACAGACAGTCGGCGCGGTTGGCAATACCGAGTACATAATCGCCGACTGTGAAATTTCCGCGGAAAAAGCGCAGTTAATTATCGACCTAATCAGTGGCGCGGAAATTGAACCCACCCGAAATATTATGTGCCTGTACGGCCACAGCACCGCCCAAACATCGGCGACTTCTATACAACACGGCGCGTCTGCGGCGGCCCCGCGGTGTCTGCGTAGCACCTACGACGTCTACTATTGCACACGCCCGGGTTGCAATTTCAGTATGCGGATTTTAGTTTCACAAGCATGGATACATTGCTGTTCATGAGCCTGTTTCACTGTTTTGGATTACTTGCCGCCGAGGGATTCCTCGGCGGGGTTTTTTGTGGGGGGAATTTTTTTGGAAATATTTTCGACTTCCGCTTGACTTTGCACATAAAATGCTGTATAATTAACGTACAACGAGTGCGAAAGGAGTTTATTATGAAAAGCGTGAATGTTACCGTGCGCCTTGACGAGGGCGTGAAAAAAGATTTTGACGAGTTCTGCGATAACGTGGGAATGAACGTCACGACGGCAATCAATATGTTCATCAAAGCAACTCTGCGGACACGGCAGTTGCCCTTTGCGGTGATTGATTCCGACCCGAAGTTGCAATCCAAACTTGAGTTGCTTGAGGTAATCGAATCAATTCAAAAGCAATCGGTGATTAACGGAACGGATAATATGTCGCTTGATGAAATCAACGGCATCATTTCGGAATGTCGGGTGCAGGCATGACGAATGTTGTTTTTGGCACGAACGCTGTCGTTTCCACGGTTTTAACTCCGCATGGTGTTACTTCAAAAGCGTTCAAGCTGATGTTGACGCAGAGAGAGTTTCAGCTTTATTACTGTGCGGAAATTCTGCGCGAGTACAAGCGTGTGTTGGCGTATCCGCGCTTGAACATCGCCACGCTCGAACAAGTCAAAATGCTGACACTGATTGAAAAAGTCGGTGTGTTGATTGCACCGTCTGCAAGTGAGGTTCACTTTGTTGACGAGAGCGACCGCATTTTTTATGATACGACAAGGGCGGCTAACGCCGTGCTTGTTACGGGGAACTTGAAGCATTTTCCGAACGAGGAGTTTATTATGAACCCTGCGGATTTTTTGGTGAAGTATGGGGAGGGAAAAGCCACATGAAACACATAGGCACAAAGGAAATTAGAACAGAGCGTTTATTATTACGCCGATTCACGTTAAACGATGCCGAACCGATGTTCAACAATTGGGCGAACGACCCCAATGTAACCGAGTATTTAACGTGGCAACCGCACGGCAATATCAGCGTGACAAAAGATGTACTTAAAGATTGGGTCGGCAGTTATGAAAAGGATAATTATTACCATTGGGGGATTGTCGTTGAAGCAACGGGTGAACTCATCGGTAGTATAGGCACGGTTTTGCAAGATGATAAAATAGAAATGGTGCATATCGGGTATTGCATAGGTAAAAAGTGGTGGCGACAAGGGTACGTTTCCGAAGCGTTAGCGGCTTTGATTAAGTTTTTCTTTGAGGAAGTTTACATGAATCGGATTGAATCGCGGCACGACCCACGCAACCCAAATTCGGGAAAAGTTATGATAAAATGCGGCATGAAATATGAGGGGCATATGCGGCAAGCCGATTGGAGTAATCAAGGAATTTGTGACGCGGCGAATTACGCGCTCTTGGCGAAAGATTATTTTCGCAAACCTCTACCGACCAAAATCGTCGAGGTTTTGTACAGATGCGCTGACAAATCGGATATTGACGCTGTTACGGATTTGCTCTGTGAACTTTATGAAATGGAACACGGCGAGTTGCTCGACGAAAACAAAACGCACTTTTCCGATAGACGGCAGGGTTTCTTTCTCGCTTTTGCCGGGGATAAGCCAATCGGTGTTGCTCATGTTTCTTTGCGAAATGATTATGTCAACGGTACAGAACTCGGCGGCACTTGCGGATATTTAGAAGCGATTTACGTTAAACCGGAATATCGTTTGAATGGTATCGCAGTCGCTCTTATTCGTTTATGCGAAAAATGGGCGAAAGAAAATGGCTGTCGTGAATTTGCCAGTGATTGTCCGCTTCATAACATCGAAAGTTACCGCTTTCATTTGCATATCGGCTTTGTTGAAACAGAAAGATGTATATTTTTCAGAAAAGATATATAAAAATGAGGTGCTGTTAATGACCGAAAAACAAAAAATGCTTGCAGGCGAGCTTTATTTAGCCTACACCGAAAGCGATTTAACACTCACCAACGAGCGGAGAAACGCCCGCCGACTTACACGACTTTTCAACGCCACAACCGAAGAAGAATTCCACCGCCGCACCGAAATTCTGCACGAGTTATTCGGCGCAATCGGCGATGAATGCTACATCGAACCGAGTTTCAAATGCGACTACGGTTACAACATCAAAGTCGGAAATAATTTCTACGCAAATTACGATTGTGTGATTCTTGATGTCTGCGAAGTCAACATCGGCGACAATGTTTTTCTTGCTCCGGGAGTGCATATTTACACTGCCGCTCACCCGCTTGAAGCGGAAATTCGCAACTCGCTTTTGGAATACGGCAAGCCCGTGACAATCGGAAATAGTGTGTGGCTCGGCGGCAAAGTGATTGTTCTGCCGGGCGTTACAATCGGCGATGGGAGCGTAATCGGCGCGGGTTCGGTTGTGACGAAAGATGTGCCGTGCGGTGTTGTTGCGGCGGGTAATCCGTGCCGGGTAATCAAAAAAATTGCATAAGTGGAAAGGAAAAAATTATGAACTTTTTTGAAATCGTAAAAAAGCGTTATTCGCACAGGGGAAATTACTTGGCGGAAACAGTCCCGCTCGCCGACCTTGAGCGCATTGCGGAGGCGGGTCTCGCCGCGCCCACGGGCATGAATTGGCAGTGCGTGCGGCTGATTATTTTGCCCGATAAAGCGGCGTTACAGCCGCTTTTGCAAGCAGTGCCGACCGAAAGATTGTCAACTGCACCTACGGCAATCGCCGTGCTAACCGACAGTTTCACGCAGGACGAAAAGAAGAATTTCGAGATGGAAGATTACTCGGCGGCAGTCGAAAATATGCTGTTGGCGGCAGTCGCGCTCGAGCTTGCGTCGCTGTGGTTGGACAGCCCGTACTTCGACGGCAAGGCGCAAAAAGCCGCGCTGGAAGCGCTTGGAATCCCCGCCGGGTATCGTCTGCGCGCCGTGTTGCCGATTGGAAAACCGGAAGTTTTGGGGACACCGCGTGAGAAATTGCCGTTCAGTGAGCGGGTGAGTTACGTGAGATTTGGCGGGGTGAAATCGACATGAACAAAGCGAGAAACTTGACAATTCGCATAGCAGAAACGTTAGATTTTGACGTGATTCATAAACACGAAAAATGGCTCGACAAAGCAACTTTGTCTAAGAAAATCACCGACGGAAAAGTTTACGTAGTTTACAGCGGCGATGAGTTCGTCGGTTGGCTTAGATACGGGCTTTTCTGGGATAATATTCCGTTCATGAACATGTTAAATTTATTGGAATCGCACCAAAGAAAAGGCATAGGCCGAAAGTTAGTTGAATTTTGGGAGGCGGAAATGTGCAAAAAAGGTTACAAATTAGTGCTGACTTCAGCCCCCTCAAACGAGCATGCACAGCACTTTTACACCAAACTCGGCTATAAAGCAATCGGTAGTTTTTCATTGAAAAATGACCCGCTTGAAATTATGTTTCAAAAAATTATTTGATAGGAAAAATTATGTTTAACTATACACTAACCCGCTCAAAACGCCGCACAATCGCAATCTACGTCCATGGCGACACAGTCGATGTTCGTGCGCCGATGAGAACTTCCAAGCGCGAAATTGACAAGTTTGTGCAGTCCAAAGAAAAGTGGATAAGTGACAGGTTGGAGGAGTCGCGAAAATTGCAATTACAACGCGAAAAATTTACACTTACTTACGGTGATTTAGTGACATATCGGGGCAGAAAATTTCCAATTGTTGCAAGGGACTGCAAGCTTGCAGAACTCGATGACGAGCGGTTTTATCTGCCATTCAATTTGTCAAGTGAGCAAATTAAACTCAGCATTATTCAACTTTATAAAACACTTGCAAAACGCCACTTGACAAGTAGAATAATTAACTTTGCAAAGTTAATGAATGTCGCGCCGATTGCGGTGAAAATTAACTCTGCGAAAACTCGTTGGGGGAGTTGCAGCGGGCGAAAAAGTATTAACTTTTCGTGGCGGCTGATTATGGCTGATGATGATGTAATTGACTATGTTACTGTGCACGAATTGGCGCATATTACCGAGATGAATCACTCGCCGCGGTTTTGGAAAATTGTCGAAAATATACTGCCGGATTACAAAAATAGACAGTTGAAATTGAAGCAGTTGCAGGAAGTTTTGTCGGCGCAGAATTGGGAATATAGCGCGGAAAATGATATTCACGATGAAGCAATTCAAGTAAAATCAAAACACGATTACGCCGCTTGTGACGCGGGTTTTTCGCCGCAAGGTGAAACTAAAGTTAAATCGGAATTTGAGCAACTGACATTAATTTGAATTGATTACAAGGAGGTATAAAGTTTGAAAATATTTAAGGGAGGCGTGTCCCATGCCGCAGTTTTCATTGAAATTTGCGCCGGTATGGGCGGCATGGTATTAAAAATATGAAGGTGGAATTTACAAAAAGTCAAGTTAATCTCATGCAAAGGGCACTTGACAGTTGGGGATTTGAACCGCAATTCGGGGTCGCGGTTGAGGAATGTGCGGAGTTAATTGTGGCACTGCAAAAGTATGTAAACCGCTCTATAAAGCCGTCTAAAGATGAACTTTTAGACGAAATCGCCGACGTCGAAATGATGTTGGCGCAGGTGCGTCTTGCGTTAAAATTAGACGATGAATTACTACGAAAACGCATTGATTCAAAGTTTGAAAAGTTGAGTAAATATTTCTAAAAATGAGGTAAAATATAATGGAAACTAAACGCCTGATACTCCGAGAATTGGTGATTAGCGACTTGCCCGCCACATTGGAAATCGTCGGCGACGATGTGACAATGGCGGCGTCAAATGGCGCGTGGAGCGAGTTAGAGAACCGTGCGGGACTTGAAAAACAGATTGCCGGTTATCGCGAAAACGGATTCGGGCGTTGGGCGGTCGTTCTAAAAAATACCGGCAGATTAATCGGAATTTGCGGGCTTCAAAACTGCGAAACTGACAAAGAAAGCGTTCTCGAAATTGGCTATTTTTTTAACCGCGAATTTTGGCACAACGGATACGCCACCGAGGCCGCAATTGCAAGCAAAAATTATGCTTTTGATGTCTTGGGGGAAAGTGAAGTTTTTTCACTCGTAAGTGATACAAATATTGCGGCAATAAACGTCGCGATACGAAACGGCATGCTTGTTCGCGGGCGTTTTATTAAACAAAATAAAGGTGTAAACTTGACACATTATATTTTTTCGGCAAGAAAATAGACGGATAAATTATGCGAAAAACATTGAAAGGACGGCAAAATGGAATACACATTAAAGGATTATGCGGCGATAAAAAAATTCCGAAAACACCATAAAAAACTTCGCATTATTTATATTTTCGGAGTTGCCTTTTTCATCACACTTTGCCTTGCTTTGTCAGTTGCGGGCGCGCTTTTATTAGCTTTTCAACCGGAAAATATTTTAGGTAGTTTGTTATTAATTCTGCTCTTTATTTTAGGAATACCGGCTGTTTTATTTGCAATAAAATATAATAATTTATACGAAAAAACTTTCATTAAAATATACACTCAGATTGATGAAACTACCCTTCAGATAAATGATTTTATCGGCGAAAAAATCAGTAACGAAGAAACTTTGAGGGTATATATGGCGAAAATAAAAATGGGGATATTGCCTTATGAACATTATAAATAATTGTCAAGTTTGCGTTTTTGATTTAGGCGGCACTCTCATGGAGTATAAAAATATGCCGTATTCGTGGGTTGATTACTACGAAAAAGCGTTTCGCGCCGTTAGTGATGAATTTAACTTGAACTTGACAAACGCGGATATAGAAAGGTCTTGCGAAATTATGAAAAGCAAAAATGCGCGCGTGGTTTACAGGGAAATTGAATACACACCGGAAGAAATATTCGCTGCAGTAACCGAACATTGGCGCAAAAAAGTTAACGTTGCTGATATAATTTACAGTTTTTACAAGGGGCATAAATTAGAAACTGCTATTTTTGATGATACGTTTTATTGCCTGAAACAGTTGAAAATAAAAGGCGCGAAAATCGCGGCACTAACGGATTTACCGACCGCAATGCCCGATGAATTATTCAAAAAAGATATAGCAAATTTATTGCAATACTTCGATTTATATGTTTCTTCACAAACTTGCGGCTTCCGCAAACCTAATAGGCATGGACTTTTACAGATAGCGAAGCACTTTAATCTCGATGTCAAGAAACTTGTTTTTATCGGTGACGAAGAAAAAGATATTAACACCGCAAAAAACGCAGAGTGCGTTTCAGTGCTGATAAATAGGGGCTTTGCGAGGGATTACGGGCAGAATTTTACTATAACTTCTTTGAGAGAAATTGTCAAGTTTTGCAGGTGAATTTTACAAAAAAATTAGAAAATGAGGTGTCACTAATGAGCGAAAAACAACGATGTCCGTGGGCAATTTACGCGGGCGGCGACACGCCGATTTACATCGACTACCACGACAACGAGTGGGGGCGGCCGGTGCATGATGATTACAAGTTGTTTGAAATGTTGATTCTCGAGGGCGCGCAAGCGGGCTTGTCGTGGATTACTGTTTTGAAAAAGCGCGAAGCGTATCGCGCGACATTTGACAATTTCGACCCGCATAAAGTCGCACTTTATGATGAATTAAAAGTTGGACAACTTATGAAAAACGCAGGAATAATCCGCAATCGATTGAAAATTAACGCCGCTATCACTAACGCAAAATTATTTTTAGAAATTGCACAAAAACACGGAAGTTTCAGCAATTTTATTTGGAATTATGTTAATAACACGCCGATTATCGGGCATTGGAATCGCATTGAAGATGTGCCGACAACCACTCCGTTGTCCGATAAAATCAGCAAGGATTTGAAGAAAATGGGATTCAAGTTTGTCGGTTCGACTATTATTTATTCGTTCATGCAAGCGGTGGGAATGGTTAATGACCACTTGTCAAGTTGCTTTGTTTATGAGGAATTGAAAGGTGGTGCGTTATGAATTATGCAACACGAAAATACCCGCAATTCGCAGTCTGCGGGCTGAATTGCGGCTTATGCCCGCGGCATTACACGGTCGGAAATTCGCGCTGTCCCGGTTGTGCGGGAGAAGGTTTTTTAGACGTTCACCCGACTTGCGGTATACTGTCGTGCTGTCAGCGCAAGGGCTTGGAATATTGCTTTCAGTGTGACGAATTTCCGTGTAAAAAATACGATAAATTAGACAAATCCGACTCATTTATCACTTATAAAAACCGATTCCACGATATGGAAAAGGCGAAACTTGACATTGAAACTTACAAAGCGGAGTTGAATGAGAAAATTGAAATCTTGCAAGAATTATTGGAAAATTACGACGACGGACGGCGTAAAAGTTTCTTTTGCACGGCGGTAAATTTGCTGGAGTTGGAAGATGTAAAATCCGTCATGGAGCGTGTTTCCGATACGAAATCGGCCGTTGCAGCGTTTAATGAAATGGTAGAGTTGCGCGGAATTTCGTTGAAATTGAGAAAGTGAAAGGCGACACATCATGAACTATACAAAAGAACAACTCGAAGAAGCTCACGCTGCGCTTTTATCAACGCTCAAAAAATGCGAGAAAATTGACACTTCTAACTTTGGAAAATCGCAAAAGACGTTGCTTGAACGAAGAATCAGAGCGTTGCGGTTGGCGTTGGAATTAATCGAAAAAGAAATGAGGAACTTGAAATGATAAAACATACCATGAAAAGCAAATTACCTAATGCCACGGTTGAGAGTTTTTACAACTTCATGATTGCCCCGCCGCCGGAAATTTACGCTCACTGGTTGCCAAAAGAACATCACGAATTTCATGTTGTAAAACGCGTCAAAACCTCACCTATCGGCGATTTGATTTATTTCGACCAACACATCAGTCCAAAACACAGATTGAATTTTCATGCGGTGACAAGAATAGCAAACCTGCTAATAAAAGTCAACCCCTAAAACAAAAAACTTTAAGAAAATTTCTTGAAAACGCTCAAAGCAATTAAAAGCACAGCAAACCAACCCCGACTGCTCGGAGTTTATCGCATTATTCGCATCCCGATATATCAGTGTGGGCAAAACGAAAAACCGCTCCCAAGCTGAAATCACATCAACAAGCACGGGCGGCGGTCTTTCTAACGCTATCGGTTTTGCGACCTGCATAGCCGCTCGGGTCGGTCTCCACCGTTGCCCATATAACGCCGAATACAAGCGTTTCAAGGTTCGCTCAGCCGTCCACAATTTATTGTGGCTAACGGCGTGCGGTTCTTATCCTGCTTGCAGGCAGTAATATTATTCACGATTTTGTGACCGCTTATGCTGTTGAACGGATTATTTATACATTCGTTTACACGAGCATAATAAATTCGCAGAAACTTGTTGACACCCGCAATCATATAGACTTTGTACGGCTTGCCCTCGGAACGCTTTTTGTCAAGAAACTGAAATGTCGGTTCGTTAGAATTTTTGTTTTGTAAAATAGCTTGCATAACTTGAAATAACGCTCTTCGTAAATGCGGCGAACCTTGTTTTGAAATTCGGCGTGAGTGTTGATTGTAAGTGCCGGATTGATTTTCGGGAGATTCAATACCCGCAAAACAAACAAGTGACGAGCGTTGCGGAAAAGCCGCAACAAAATCAATCCATTTTTCGTGACCATCTCTTTCGCGAGCAGGGCTTGTGAACAGTTCATTTACACCGGGGAAAGTTCGGTCTAAAAGCGAAATAAGATTGTTTTTCAACATGGTTTTAATTTTGTTGTGTCGGTTTTAATCCGGCGAATAGTATCACCGCCGTAATCGTGAACAAGTTTTGCGTTGACAACACAGACGAAAATCCCCTCGTTGTGAAGAAAGTTTGCAACCGGCTCTGAATACTTGCCTGTGTGTTCCAAAACGACTCTTGATTCCCCTTCAAGTGAGTTGATATAGCCTGCTAAATCACCTAACTTGTCGGGGTGGTGAAGAACATCGAAAGGCTTTGCAATGACCTCTCCAAACGGTCGAATAATTGCAACTTTGCTCTTGCCTTTTGAAACGTCAATTCCAATAGCGTTCATCATATAGCAATTTTACTTATTAATTACTCGATAGACAAGCGTAAGAGCTATAACCTATGCGGTTTTGCGCTTGGATTGCGTAGTAAATTAAAAGTAAAATTGCTATATACCTCGCAATAATAAAATTCGTAATCAGTACCCAACTTTGTACTTATTGCCTATTCTATTTGCTAAGTATACGAACGCACCCAATTTGTCGAAAATAGAGCGGAACTACCTGCTCTAATCGAACGCCGCAATAAGAGGTTGGCTGACAGTTTCCGAAAGCAGACGTGTGAGTCCAAAATGAGGTTTGTCAGACCAATTACTCTCTTATTATGGCTTAAACAATAAGCACAGATATAATGGTCAGTGGAGGTACAGTTAGTGTAATTGATACTTATAGCAGAGCGATTGTTACCAACTCCGGCAACGTGATACTCTGCGGCGGCAAAGTGGAAGCAACACGCTCGATTGCTACAGACGGTATTGTGTTTGTTGGTTTCGGCGCAACGATCACGGGTGATATATGGGCGGGTAATGCAAACGGGATAATCATTCGCAGGACAGACAGCGCAACGACTTATCAGTTG
>WRMK01000075.1 GCA_009777155.1 Oscillospiraceae bacterium | reverse complement strand
CGTTATCAGTTAGCAGGTACCCATTTGCGAGTACAGACTTTTCAGGTAGATAAAACCTATTAAGTCGTGAACTTGTAAGTTTGCAATCGAGAAAGTGGAGTTTGATGAGTTTGTGTGGCGGGCTGGCGGCTTCTTGCGGTGGTGCAGACATAGACCCCCGCCCCCTGCCGACCCACCGCCCTCGGTCGTCCGTGGGGTTTTCGGCGGTTGTGCGATTTTGCGGGCGGGCCGTGGCGAATTGCCCCTACAAAAATATTTGGCACACTATCATTATAGTGTACCAAATATGACAACAGCATGTCAAGTTTGAAAATTATTTTAATTCATCGCGAACATCATCACCGGTGGCGTAATAGGTGCTAATCCCGCCCGAAAAAGCCCCGAACAGCATCCCTGCAATCGGCCAGATTACCCATGTGATGTGCCAGTTGCCGCTTAGAATGCTCCAGAGCAGGTAGACCGCTATCATTGCGGGCCAGTAGGTCGCGGCGACTGTGCTGATTATGCGCTCGGCTTTTTTGGATTGGGGGTTGGAGCGAAACTCGCTGACGTACCAATCGGTGCGGAGCAATGCCGCTATGCACATTTCTGTGACACCAACTAATACCAACGGGAATACTCCGCAAGCAATTAAAACCAACAAAATCGCCGCCCCGAAAAGTATTTCCGAACCGTTCCAACCTAACAGAACCGGGATAATCACCGCGCATGTTGAAAGTATGCAAAGCACCACGCCCGCAACTATACAGGCGATTTTTGTCGATGAATAGTCGTCTTTGTACTTGGTGACGTACTGCCGCACGTGTTCGGGCAGGTGAATTTGGTGCTTGTTGAGGTCGAGGATTTCATACTTGTTGAATTTCAGCCATGTCAGCGCGAGGATTGCCACTGCAACCGCGACAAAAACCAACATAATTGTCACCCCTGCGGCAAGCGAGACCCCGAGAATTGTGTCATTATTACTGTCAATTGTTTCCGCCGCCGCAAGAAATCCCACAAGAAACGCCACGCCGATTAGCACCAAAGCCACACCGATAGCGGTTTTGCGGGCGGTTTTGCGGCCCTCTTGCAAGAATTCCTGCGCTAAGGCGAGGTCTACGGTTTTCAGGTTCGCGGATTCTTTGCGGGGGGAATTGCGGGTGGTTGGCGAGTTTGGCGGGCTGGACAAGCCGACCTCGTCAATCAGTTCCTCAATGTTGCCGAACTCCGAAATGACGGTACCGATGGCTTCATTCTCGGACTTTCCCGCCTTTTTCAACTCGTTGTACTTCTCCTCCATGCCAATCATCAGCTCGTTTTTGAGCCTGAAGCCGGCCTCGGTTTGGGGTAGGGCCGTGAACATTGTTTCGAGATAGGTTTTGATTGCTTCCATTGTGCTTTTCTCCTTTTTTAATGGTTGATGATGTTTTATACGGACGACCAAGGGCGGTGGGTCGGCAGGGGGCAGGGGGTCTGTGTCTGCTCTACCGCAAAGAGCCACACGCCCGCGTTCTACGATTGATAAAGCTTAACCCTCTCGAGCCGAACCGTTAGTAAGTAGCACGAGCCTATTTGCGAGTGCAGATTATTTATGCAGATGAAGCCTATTAAGTCGTGAACTTGTAAGGTCGCAATCGAGAAAGTGGAGTCTGAACAGCCTGTGTGGCGGGCTGGTGGCTCTTTGCGGTAGAGCAGACACAGACCCCCTGCCCCCTGCCGCCCCACCGCGGTCGCCCCTACAAGATAAATTATTTCTGCATTCTGCATTATTATTTCTGCATTATTTGAAGGGAGTAAAAATAATGAGACACCAAATCAAAAAAGTCATGGCCGCCAACCGCGGCGAAATCGCCATAAGGATTTTCAGGGCGTGCTACGACATGAACCTTGCCACCGTCGCGATTTATGCGAAAGAGGACAAGTATTCGTTGTTCCGCACAAAGGCCGATGAGGCCTATCAGTTGAGTGAGGACAAAAGCGCGCTGGGTGCGTATTTGGACATACCCGGGATTATCGAGCTTGCCAAGCGCAAGGAGGTCGATGCGATTCACCCGGGGTACGGCTTTTTGTCCGAGAATGCCGACTTTGCAAAGGCTTGTGAGGACGCGGGGATTATTTTTATCGGGCCGCCGTCTGATGTGTTGAATAAAATGGGGGACAAGCTGAACGCCAAGAAAGTCGCTATTGATGCGGGTGTGCCGATTATTCAAGGCACGGAAAATCCGCTGACTTCGGTTGAGGAAGCTGTCGAGTATGCCGAGAAATTCGGCCTGCCTGTAATTCTCAAAGCGGCGGCGGGCGGCGGCGGGCGGGGTATGCGCCTTATTACCAAAGCCGACGAGATTAAAGACACCTTTGCTATGGTGCAGAACGAGGCCTTGAAAGCCTTTGGCAGTGCCGATGTGTTTATGGAAAAGTACCTTGAAGAACCGAAGCACATTGAGGTGCAGATACTTGCAGATACGCATGGCAACATTGTGCATTTGCACGAGCGGGATTGCTCGGTTCAGCGGCGGTATCAGAAGGTCGTTGAATACGCGCCCGCTTTCGCATTATCTAAGGAAAAACGGGCGGCAATTCACGCAGATGCGGTGAAAATCGCGGCGGCTGTGGGGTACGTGAACGCAGGTACAGTCGAGTTTCTTGTGGACAAGCAGGATAATCACTACTTCATTGAGATGAACCCGCGTGTGCAGGTCGAGCACACTGTAACCGAGATGGTGACGGGGATTGACATTGTGCAGTCGCAGATTGCGGTTGCAATGGGGTGCAAGTTGTCCGACCCCGAAATCGGGATTGCCTCGCAGGACGATATTCACGTCAGCGGTTACTCGATTCAAAGCCGCGTGACTACAGAAGACCCCGCAAATAATTTCGCGCCCGACACCGGCAAGATTACCTCCTACCGTTCGGGCGGCGGCTTTGGAGTGCGGCTTGATGCAGGGAACGCCTTCACGGGCGCGGAGATTACGCCGTATTATGATAGCTTGTTGGTAAAAGTGATTACTACAGATAGGACTTTCGAGGGCGCGATTCGCAAGATGTTGCGTTCTATAAAGGAAATCCGTATTCGTGGGGTCAAGACTAACATATCTTTTATCAGAAACATCTTGACCAACGAAACTTTCTCGTCGGGCAATTGCTATACTAAATTCATTGACGAAACGCCGTCGCTGTTTGAACTGAAAAAGTCGCGTGACCGCGAAACTAAGGTCATGAATTATATTGCAAAGATGACACTTGCGAATCCTAACAGCGAGAGCAAGCCGCTGTTTGCGGAACCGCGTGTGCCTAAGAATCCTGTGTACAGCAAAACCGAAATCCCCGCCGGTATCAAGCAAATTTTAGACCAAGAAGGCCCTGAAAAATTGTCGAAGTGGATTTTAGACCAAAAGAAACTGCTCCTCACCGATACCACCATGCGCGATGCACAGCAATCGCTGATTGCGACACGTATGCGTACCCGCGATATGCGCCATATTTCCACTGCAACCGCGCATATTTTGAAAGACTGCTTGTCGCTCGAAATGTGGGGCGGGGCGACGTTCGACACTGCTTACAGGTTCTTGAACGAGTCGCCGTGGGAGCGGCTTGATGAACTGCGGCGCAGAATACCTAATATACCTTTTCAAATGCTGTTCCGTGGGGCTAATGCCGTGGGGTACAGCAGTTACCCTGATAATTTAATCAAGGCGTTCGTCAAAGAAGCCGCCAAAAGCGGCATTGACATTTTCAGAATTTTCGACTCGCTCAACTGGTTGCCGAATATGGAACTCGCCATTGAGGAAGTCGTGAAAAGCGGCAAGGTCGCCAATGCAACTGTGTGTTATACCGGGAATATTCTCGAATCCGACCGCGACAAGTATGACTTGAAATATTTCGTGAATTATGCAAAAGAACTCGAAAAGCGGGGCGCGCATATTATCACTGTTAAGGATATGTCGGGGTTACTGCGGCCGTATGCGGCGAAAAAGCTTATACGCGCCTTGAAAGACAGCGTGAATCTGCCTATTCATCTGCATTCGCACGACACGAGCGGCAATCAAATTGCGGCGTACATGTTGGCGGCGGAGGAGGGGGTTGATATTGTGGACGTTGCAATTTCCTCGATGAGCAGTTTAACCAGCCAGCCGTCCATGAACTCGCTTGTAGCCGCGCTTGAAGGCGGTGAAAGAGATACAGAAATGTCACTCGCCGACTTGCAGAAATTAACCGACTATTGGGCGGATGTGCGGCCGTATTACAGCCAATTCGAGGGGGATATAATTACGCCTGAGGCGGAAATTTACGACCTCGAAATCCCCGGCGGGCAGTACACTAACTTGAAGTCACAAGTCGCGGGATTCGGCTTTGCGGATAGGTTTGATGAGGTTAAGCAGAAGTATGTCGAGGTTAACAAGTTGCTCGGTGACATCGTGAAAGTTACGCCGTCATCTAAAATGGTAGGCGACTTGGCAATTTTCATGACACAGAACGAGTTGACTGCCGATAACATTGTCGAACGCGGCAGCAGTCTCAACTTCCCCGATTCGGTCGTGAGCTACTTCAAAGGGCTTATGGGGCAGCCGTCGTTCGGGTTCCCCGAGGACTTGCAGAAAGTCGTGCTGAAAGGCGATACGCCGTTCACGAATAGGCCGGGTACCGAGCTTGCCCCTGTAGACCTTGACAAAATCCGACAAGCCTTGCACCCACTCAAAGAAAACCCCACCGAGCGCGATGCAATCAGCAGTTGCTTGTACCCGCGTGTCTATGAGGATTATTTGAAGACAATCGAGGAGTACGACAATTTGAGCCGTATGGAGTCGCACGTGTTCTTTTCGGGCATGAAGACCGGGGAGACGACGATTATCCCTATTGAAGAAGGCAAAAATTTAATTCTGAAATTCCTCGGGGCGGGCGAGGAAAACCCCGACGGCACGCGGCAGATGCACTTTGAGCTGAACGGCATGCGGCGGGAAGTCGCGGTTATGGATAAGAGCATTGCGGTGGTTGCGGAGCAGGTTAGGCTTGCCGATTTTAGCGATAAAAAGCAGGTCGGGTCGAGCATACCGGGCGCGGTCTCGAAAGTCAACGTCAAAAAAGGCGATACGGTTGAGGAGAATCAGCCGCTGTTTATCATTGAGGCCATGAAGATGGAGACGGCGGTGGTTGCACAAACGGCGGGGGTCGTGGAGGAGTTGCTTGTGGCGCAGGGGCAGTCGGTCAAGGCGGGTGAATTGCTTGCAGTTTTGAAGTAATATTACAAGCGATTTGCGTTATTTGAAATTTTTATGTGCAGTGAAAAACCCCGCAATGTAGGGGCGAACTGTGTTCGCCCGTGGGTTTGCACTCGATATTAAGGAGTAGATTTAATGAGTTTTATCGACAATTTCATGAACGATGTCTTTGCGTTTCGCCCGGTCTTCGCGCTTATGAATTTTCTGCTCGGGCCGAGCCAAGGGAGTTTTGCGGTCTTCGTAATCTCCTGTTTCTCGGTTGCGGTGATGATTTTCGTGGTCTTTCCGATTCGGGAGAGCGCGCAGGGGTACATGGCGAAATACCTCGGCGACGACACCGCCGAACGCAACGGGCGGCTGACGCTGAATCCGTTGGTGCATATTGACCCTATGGGGGCGGTGATGATGCTGTTCGCGCCGTTTGGATGGGGTAAGCCTGTGCCGGTGAACCCTGCGAGGTGTCATCGGGTAAATGCGCGGAAGGCAGTCACGCTGATTGCACTTTCGGGGCCGGTCGCGAATGTTTTGCTCGGCTATGTTTTCATGGTGATTTCAAAAATAATACTGCTTGCGTCGGGCCAAATGACCCAGACTTTGTATTACGTCATGCTCGCAATGGGCATAATAGTGCAGTTGAATGTTTGGATTGCGGTGCTGAACATGTTGCCGCTTCCGCAATTTGCGGGCGGGAAAATACTTTTTGCCTATCTCAGCCCGCAGAAGTATTTCCGCTTTATCTCGTTTTACACCCGGCATCAGCAGTTAATTTCAATCGGCTTGCTGTTTTTGCTGATTTGGAGTTACTCGCCGCTGCGGATATTGCTGGAGATGATTACTTTTGGGTTGTTGAATTTGCTTGATTTGCTTTCTAAGTTTTTGGGGTGAATTAGGGGCGAAGTGCAGGGGGTGGGGGGTCTATGTCTGCGACACCGCAAGAAACTGCACGACCCGCGTTTGCAGTTGCATGAACTTAACTCTCTCGTCCCTAAGATTTTGTAGGAAGCAGAATATCGTTCGGGGGATAGACTTTTTAGATACATCAAGCCCATAAGTCGCCAAGGGGAAAGGTTGTTGTCGATGTAGCGGGAGATGATAGGTTTGTGTGGCGGGCGTGCGTTTCATGCGGTGGCGCAGACATAGACCCCCCACCCCCTGCACTTCGCCGCTGTCACTTACCACGCTGAAACTTGAAAGGCGCGGAGGGGAAAACATGGAAGAACTTACTTTTAAGACCGAAGTCTTTGAGGGGCCGTTGGACCTTATGCTGTCGCTTATTGCCAAGCATAAGTTGAACATAACCGATATAAAAATTTCGCTGTTGTTGGAGCAGTTTTTGCTGTATATTGAGACGATGCAGGAGGCTGATGTTGAGATTGCGGGCGAGTTTCTTGAGATGGCGGCGCGTTTGATTTACATGAAAAGCGCGGCGTTGCTCCCGAAACACGAGCTTGAGGAGCTGAAAAAAGAGCTTCAGCACTCGCTTGAGGAGTATCTGCTGTACAAGAAGGCGGCGGCGCGGCTTTTCGAGCTGTACAAGGGCGGCTTGCTGTTTGTGCGGAGTCCATCGGAGTTGCCTGTGGACAACGAGTATCGCGGTATTCACAGCTTGGATGAGCTTACCGAGGCCTTGAAGGCAATTAGCGGCCGCGACCGCTTGGCGGCGAACCCGCCGTCGTTCGAGACGATACCGACGGCGGCGCGGCAATACGTCAGCATTTTTACGAAAATTGTCTTCATACTGCGGCAAATCAGGCACGGGGGCGAGTTCAAGCTTGCGGAATTTTATCGCGGGCAGAACCGCTCGGAGCAGACGGCGATTTTCCTCGCACTGTTGGAATTGTCGGCGAATGGGCGGGTGAGTTTTTCGGAGGACGGCGAGGTTGTGGAGATTTTGGGTAGGGGTTAAACCCCGATATGTAGGGGCGCGCATTGCGCGTCCGCAAGATTTAAGGTGGTGAGGGATTATGGAGTTATCCGAAGGCATTGCTGTAATTGAAGCGATACTGTTCGCGGCGGGTGAACCCGTCGCGCTTGATAGGCTTGCGAAGGCGGCGGAAATTGACACCGATACTGCGACGAGAATTATCGCGCAACTTGAACGAAAATACAACGTCTCCGATAGCGGGTTGCAGATAATCCGCCTTGAAGACAGCTATCAGATTGCCACACGCGCCGAATACGCGCCGTTTATCAAGACCGCGCTCGAGATTAGGCGGCAGACGCCGCTTTCGCAGGCGGCCATGGAGGCTTTGGCGGTTGTGGCGTATAATCAGCCTGTGACAAAGGCGTATGTGGAGCAGATTCGCGGGGTTGACAGCAATGGTGTCATTAACTCGCTGGTGGAGCGGGGTTTGATTGAGGAGGCCGGGCGGTTGGATTTGCCGGGGCGGCCGATTACCTATCGGACGACACAGGTTTTTCTGCGGTGCTTTGGGTTGAGCGGGAACGGGCAAATTCCCGCGTTCCCCGACCAAGAGGGGCAGATGCGGCTTGATGATATTGGGGATGAGGGGGGCGATTTACCGCCGCTCGAACTCGTGGAAACTTCCGAAACTGCGGACACTTCCGAAACTGTGGAAACTCCCGAAACTACGGAAACTTCCGAAACTGTGGAAACTGCCGCGCCTGAACCCGCCGAAACTGCACCCGAATTAGCGGACACTTCCGATACTGCAACCCCCGACACTACGGAGGTTTGATGTGATTGCCTTGATTATAATCGGCGCGGTTTTGTTGCTTATTGCAGTTATAATGTCCTTGCCGCTTGTGTTCGTTATCGACTACGAAAAAGAAGCCGAGATAAAATTGCGACTGCTGTTCTTCGATTTGCTCAAGGATAGGCGGCGTAGGCCGCGTAAGGCTCGTAAGGTTCGCAAGGCTCGTGGGGGCGATTTGCAGTCGCCTGTGAAGTCTACTGTTGCTGAACCCGCGCAAGCCACTGCAAACACCGCAAATACCGCCGAACCCGCGCAATCCGGTGTACCCCCCGCAGAACCCGCCGCTACTCCCCCCGAAAAACCTTTGCGCGACTCGGTCAAGACCGGTAGCCCCAAAAAAGGTATCCGCAAAAATATCCCGGAAATTGACATGAAGCTGATTAGAATGTTGCTCGACAGCTTCGCCCACCCGTTTAAGAGACTGCTCAAGAGGGTGAAAATTACCGAGCTTTATATAGACAGCGTTGTCGGCGGCGATGACGCCGCAAAGGCCGCGATTAACTTCGGGTTGCAGAACGCCGCGATTTACAGCGCGGTTGCGTGGCTGAAAAGTATTTCGAGCGTGAGGACTGAACGGATTAGTATTCGTGCGGATTTTATGCGGGAGGACGGCGAGTTTTTCCTGCATTGTAAGGTTCGGATTAAGATTGGTACGGTGGTGGTTTGCGGGTTGCTGTTTTTGCTGAAGGTGATGAGGTATAAGGCGCGGGAGGCCGAGCCGCCGCCTGTGAGTAGCGGGAAGGCGAATGTGGGGAAGCGGATTCATATTGTTTTGGATTAATATTTGACAAGTGGGGGATTATGGTGTATAATGTAGGTGTTGGGGGTTGGGGCGGGTTGTAGGGGCGCGCATTGCGCGTCCGTGGAGACTTTGCGGACGGGCAATGCCCGCCCCTACATCAAAAATTATTAACAACAGGAAAACACTGTATGTCGTGAGGGTTTTTGTGAAATTTCAATAGTGCAAGGAGAAACAAAATGGCGGATAACTTAAAAGGGCTTTTAAGCTCGTCAATGGAGAAGATACGCGACTTGGTTGATGTCAACGCGATTATCGGCGACCCGATTACCTCGCCCGACGGTACGATTATCATACCGGTCTCGAAGGTTACGTTCGGGTTTGTGTCGGGCGGCTCGGACATTCCGGCGAAGGCTCCTGCGGAAATTTTCGCGGGCGGCTCGGGCGCGGGGGTGACGATTAAGCCGCAAGCGTTCATAGTCGTCAAGACCGACGGCGATGTTACACTGCTCGAGGTCGGCGGGGAGAACAGCGTTATCGACGGGTTGATTACGGGGATACCCGACTTGATTAATAAAGTCAAGGAAATCTTTAACAAAGAATAATGCAGAATGCAGAATGCAGAAATAATTTAATTTTCAAGTCGTTTTCCGACGGAAATAAGCGTTGTGATTTGCTTATTTCTGCATTCTGCATTATTATTTCTGCATTAGAAATAGTTTCTGCATTCTGCATTATTATTTCTGCATTACAAAGGGGCATGTACCGTCTTTTCGTGGCATAATAATTAGTATTATTATACCGAAAGGAATTGCTTGCCTTGAAAAATGTTTTTTGTTGTTTTGTTTGTATTGCCTTGCTGTTTAGTTTTCCTGTGGGGGCTGTTTCAGAAACGCCCGAAACGCCGCTTGAACCTTATGTTTCGGCGGTTAGTGCGGTGTTGATTAATGCCGATACGGGGGCGGTTGTGTTTGAGAAAAATTCCCGCGAACAGCGTGCGCCCGCGAGTGTTACTAAGATTATGTCGGCTTTGTTGACGCTTGAGGCGGGTGGGCTTGACCGGCAGTTTACCGTTGACAGCATGGCGATTCGCGTTGAGGGGACGTCTATGGGACTGCGTGAGGGGGATATTGTCACGCGGCGGATTCTTACGCAGGGTATGCTTTTGCCGTCCGGTAACGACGCGTCACAGGCGGCGGCGGTCAGCGTTTCGGGGAGTATTCCCGAGTTTGTGAAACTCATGAACAGCCGCGCCGCGCAACTCGGTTTGAGTGACACCCGCTTCGCTAATCCGTCGGGCTTGGATGCAGATGGGCATTATTCTACCGCTTATGACTTAGGGGTCTTGGCAATTGCGGCACTCAGCAACCCCGATTTCGCGGCAATCTGCAAGCAACAGGTAATCAAAACCGAATACGGCAACCCGCCTTATACCCGCTGGTTGCAGAATAATAACAAGCTTTTGCACTTGTATGAGGGCGTGTTTGGCGTTAAGACCGGCTTCACCGACAATGCGGGGCGGTGTCTCGTGTCGGCGGCAGAGCGGGACGGAATTACGCTGATTGCAGTGACCCTGAAAGCGCCCGACGACTGGGACGACCATATGAGAATGTTCGATTACGGCTTTTCGGTGGTGCAGAATCAGCTGATTGACTACGATTTGTCTGATACTTTCATTGAGATTGCGGGCAGTACAACCGGAAAAACCCACGCCGCCGTGCGGCTTGCTTCCTACGTTTCAATGCCGCTTACGAACACGGAAATGCGGCTTGTCGAGATTGAAATATCGCTCGTGCCGTTCATTTACGCGGGGTTTGAGGAGGGTGAGCAGGTGGGTTTGCTGAGGCTTTATTACAACGGGAAATTGTTCAAGACTGCGCCGATTGTGACCGCTGAAAGTTGTGATAATCCCACAGAAAAACTCCGCCTGACCGCAGCACTACAGCAGTTCTGGAGACGAGCGTTCTTCTAAATTCGCGCAATATGGGAAACGTCATCAACCGTAGGGGCGGTGAGTCGGCAGGGGGTCTGTGTCTGCGCCACCACAGATGAATCGCACGACCCGCGTTTGCAGTTGTGTAAACTTAACTTTCTCGTCCCTAAGATTTTGTAGGTAGAAGAACCCATTATGCGGGTAGACTTTTTGTGTATATCGAATCTGTAAGTCGCCAAGGGGAAAGGTTCATGATGATGTAGTGGGAGATAAGAGGTTTGTGTGGCGGGCGTACGATTCACT
>WRMK01000074.1 GCA_009777155.1 Oscillospiraceae bacterium | reverse complement strand
TGAATAGATGCGGTTGCTAAAAGCAACCGCATTTTTGCGGTGTGTGGGGCTGTAGGGGCGCGCAGTGCGCGTCCGTAAATCCCACGGAAACGCCGTAAACCCCACGGGCGAACGAAGTTCGCCCCTACAACATTGATAATTATTAACGACATGAAAATTTTTGCACCACGTAGGGGCGAACTCCGTTCGCCCGTAAATTTTTGCAAGCGCGGTATTTCCCGCCGTTCGTAAATTTTATTGGCATTTTAATGCAGGGAACGGTTCGTAACCGTTCCGTATGTTTATGCGGTTTTGTGGGTGAAACGGTTATGTGTTTCGGCGGGCTTTGCGGAACGGTTCGTAACCGTTCCGTTTTATATGTTTGCGGAAATTTGCGGAACGGTTAAGAACCGTTCCCTACATCAAAAATTTTCAACAACAGCGCAAACATTTATGATACATTGCACAAAAACTATTATCCCCCCAAAAACAGTTGAATTTATCGCTGAGAAATGGTATAATTAAGGTAGAATTAATACAAGGAGGCACAACATGTATAAAGATTTAATGGATTCAATCGGTTTTGTTGCGGGTTATGACGAGGAACTCGGTGCGGCTATGGGCTCCGAGCTTGCCCGTCAGCGCAGGAATTTGGAGCTTATTGCGAGTGAGAATATTGTCTCACCTGCCGTTATGGCGGCAATGGGCAGTGTTCTCACCAACAAGTACGCCGAGGGCTACCCTGCAAAGCGGTATTATGGCGGCTGTGAGTGTGTGGACGTGGTGGAAAATATCGCGATTGAGCGGGCGAAAAAGCTTTTCGGTGCAAAATACGCCAACGTGCAAGCACACTCGGGTTCGCAAGCCAACATGGCGGTTTATTTCGCGCTTTTGAACCACGGCGATACCGTGATGGGCATGAGCCTTGACCAAGGCGGGCACTTGACACACGGCTTGCCTGTAAACATTTCCGGCAAATACTTTAACTTCGTGCCTTATAAATTAGACGAGACGACCCAGACTTTCGACTATGACGCGATTGAACGCCAAGCTCGTGAAGTTAAACCCAAAATGATTGTCGCAGGGGCGACGGTCTACCCGCGCGAAATCGACTTCAAAAGGTTCGCCGAGATTGCAAAGAGCGTTGGGGCTTATTTGTTCGTGGATATGGCGCATATTGCAGGGCTTGTGGCGGCGGGGGAGCATAATTCGCCTGTGCCGTACGCCGATGTGACCTCCTCGACGACCCACAAGACTTTGAGAGGGCCGAGGGGCGGGCTGCTGCTTAGTAACGACGAGGAAATTGCAAAAAAATTGGACCGCGCGATTTTTCCGGGGACACAAGGCGGCCCGTTAATGCACGTTATCGCGGCGAAGGCCGTCTGCTTTGCCGAGGCGTTAAAGCCGGAGTTCAAGCAGTACGCAATTCAGGTTCGGAAAAACGCAAAGGCGTTGGCGGCGGCGTTGCTTGAACGCGGGTTTAATCTAATTTCGGGCGGCACTGATACTCATTTGATGTTGGTGGATTTACAGCCGTTCGGCGTTACCGGGAAAGTCTTCGAGAAGCAACTCGATGAGGTTTACATCACCACCAACAAAAACACAATCCCGAACGACCCGCAGTCGCCTTTCGTAACCAGCGGCCTGCGAATCGGCGTCCCCGCCGTGACTACTCGCGGTCTGCTCGAAAGCGACATGGAAATTATAGCCGAGTGCATATACCTCACCGCAAAAGACTTTGAGGCGAATGCGGATAAAGTCCGCGGTATGGTGACGGAGTTGTGTGAGAAATATCCGCTTTATTAAATAATAATGCAGAATGCAAAATGCAGAAATAAATGAAATTACGATGTGCGTTTTCGTCGGAAAACTTCTTAAAAATTATATTATTTCTGCATTCTTATTTCTGCATTCTGCATTATAAAGGTGTGCTTTATGAGAAAAATCGCGGTTTTGCTGATTACGGCAATGCTACTAACATCATGCGGCAACGACAACAACAACACAGTAGCATCGTCCACCGAGGGCGATGACGGTGTTGTTGGGGTTGATGAGGTGGTGGTTGAAATAACTGCGCCGCCCGCAAACCAACCTCAAATAGAAATCAAAGAACCGACGCCGCCAAGCACAAATTTAATTTTTGGGGAAATTACAGTTGAAGAAATGAAAGAAAGTATCCTTAAAAGTTTTAATATTAATTTAGAGCAAGGTGAAATATTTTTATTAAATCCCGGTTGGCAACTTTATAAAACCACTTTCTTTCTTTGGGAATTTATAGACGAATTTTATCGCTTACCCGGCTCTGTAAGATTAATTAGTGAAGAAGAATTAGATGTTTGGCGAGGGGGTTATAATATAGTTGTAATACACGGATTACCCGGCGTGAAGTTTGTATTTGGCGATAATCATGCAATTATGGGATTTATCGTAAATGAAGCACATATTTTTGTCGGGGTGGATTTAGATGAATCGCCGAACATGTACACTTTTTCGCGTGATTATAACCTTTCCGCAGAACAAATTAGAGATATTATAGAAGATGAAAAAACATATTACCCCGAAGGGTTTAGTCCTGTTCCACCTATTGAATACACAGACGAACAAATAGAAGCCCTCGTCAGTATGGATAAAGAAAGAATTGTCAGGGCTTTTGCGCGAGATACGACAATCGTTAAAGGTGATAAATTCTATTCCTTACTTTGGTTTTATCTCGCCCCTGTTGAAGCATATCGCGAAAATAATATGACTGAAGATGATTTAATGATTGTCTTGAAAGCATATGAAGAACGTGCGGAATTAAACGGAATTGACGAGCATACAGGGCATTACGAATATTATGTTTTCCCTTTCGCTTTGGATTTTCTCCGTGAAAAGATAGATGAGTTTTTGAGAAATTAACAAAACGTATAATAAACTTGGAGGTAAAAGTTTGAAAGAACCGGTGCAAATCGGGGCAAACAATCCCTGCGAGGGGGAACAATCCCTGCGAGGGAGAACGAAACTCTAAAATGCACTTTTGTGCGGGAAGGACAATGGTGAATAAATATGACTGCAAAAGCAAGTGAAATTGTCTTTAATAAGAAAAAGCAGGTTGCGCCGCTCTCTATTATCGCGCTTGAGGGCGCGAGTGAACTTGGGCGGAAAATTAATAATTACCTTGTCGAGTGGTGGAATAACAGCGGTTATAAAACCGACTCGTTCCTAATCAAAAACGAGTGCCCGCGCTTTGCTTCGGGCGATGCTAAAGGGATTATTCGCAACTCGATTAGGGGCGATGATGTCTATATTGTTGTGGACGTCGGCAATCATTCTTGTACCTATGAATTGTTCGGGCGGCAGAATAATATGTCGCCCGACGACCACTTCCAAAACCTCAAGCGTATTATACAAGCGGCGGGCGGAAAAGCTCACCGCATTAACGTGATAATGCCCGCGCTTTACGGCGGCAGACAGCACCGCAGAAACTACCGCGAGTCGCTCGATTGCGCTGTGGCACTGCAAGAACTTGAAGCTATGGGCGTGGAAAATGTCATTACTTTTGATGCACATGATTCGCGGGTTTGCAACGCCGTGCCGCTTATGGGATTCGATAATATTATACCGTCTTATCAAGTTTTGAAGGCACTCACCCGCCATGTGACCGACTTGAAACTCAACCAAAACAGCTTCATGATGGTAAGCCCTGACGAAGGCGCACTTCACCGTAACATGTACTTCGCATCGGTTTTAGGAGTTGACCTCGGCATGTTTTATAAGCGCAGGGATTACTCGCGGATTGTGAGCGGGCGCAACCCGATTGTCGCGCATGAGTACCTCGGGAACTCGGTCGAGGGTAAGGACGTTTTCATTTCCGACGACATTGTTTCGTCCGGCGAGTCAATGCTTGAAGTTGCATACGAACTCAAAAAACGCAACGCCGCTCGGATTTTAGTTTACGCTACTTACACTATTTTCACGAACGGCTTAGAAGGCTTTGACAAAGCCTATAACGACGGCATAATCGACTACGTTTTCGGCACAAACTTGACATATCGCCCGCCCGAATTATTAGACCGCAAATGGTACTGCGATGTTGATATTTCCAAATATATTGCATATCTTATAATGGCGATGAATCACGATATTTCCACAAGTCGCGTAATCGACCCGCACTTGAAAATTAAAAATCTGCTGAAAAAATTTAACCGTGATGGGTTTGTGGTTGGTGCAGAAAAAATGATGCGGGGGTTAAGTTAATATGCCTCTTGCGGAACGGATTCGACCTCGTAATCTTGATGAAGTTTGCGGACAATGTCACTTGTTACTGCCCAATAAACCACTGCGGAAAATTATCGAAACTGCAATAATTTCGGCGCAGATTCCCAACATGCTTTTCTACGGGCCGTCGGGTGTGGGGAAGACTACGGTTGCGAATATTATCGCCGACAAAACCAACATGCGGCTCCACAAACTCAACGGCACCTCCGCGTCCACTGCCGACATAAAGGCGATTATCGCCGAGACCGGAACCCTCGTAAGTCAAGGGGGGATTTTGCTGTACCTTGACGAGATTCAGTACCTCAACAAAAAGCAGCAGCAGAGCCTGTTGGAGCATATCGAAAACGGCGATATTACGCTGATTGCATCGACTACCGAGAACCCGTATTTCTACGTTTACGGCGCGATTTTGTCGCGGTTGACGGTGTTTGAATTTAAAGCTCTTATGCCCGATGAAATTACCCCCGCGATTAGGCGCGGTTTTGAGTTGTCGGGGTTAAGTGGTGTTTCAGATGAGGTCGTGAAAATAATTGCACAGGGTTGCGGGGGCGATGTGCGAAAGGCGTTGAACGCCGTTGAGCTTTGCGCGATTACCGCGATTGACGGCGAAGTTGCGCCCGAATCGGCACGCGAATTGACCCAAAAAAGCGCGGTCAAATACGACCGCGAGGGTGACGCGCATTATGATTTGCTTTCGGCACTGCAAAAGTCGATTCGCGGCTCGGACGAGAACGCGGCGTTGCATTATCTTGCGCGGTTGCTTGCCGCCGGGGACTTGCCGTCGGCGTGCAGGCGGATTTTGGTCACGGCGAGCGAGGACGTAGGCTTGGCGTTCCCGAACGCAGTTGTAATCGTGAAATCCTGCATTGACAGCGCGTTGCAGTTGGGGCTACCGGAAGCTCGGATTCCGCTTGCCGAAGCGGTTGTACTGCTTTGCACTTCCCCGAAATCCAACAGTGCATACTTGGCAATTGATAAGGCACTTAGCGACGTGCAAAGCGGCTTGACGGGCGACTTTCCGCGGCACTTGCAGAACAAACATCACGACGGCGAGGGCAATCCCATACAAGGTCAGCACTATCTTTACCCGCACGATTTCCCGAATCATTACGTCGCACAGCAGTATTTGCCCGACGAAATTAAAGACAAAATTTACTATAAATTCGGCGACAATAAATTAGAACGCGCCGCTTTTGAGTATCGGCAGAAAATTATTAAGGGAGATAATTAATGAAAAAATTTGGTGTTATTTTAGTGTCACTTTTGCTTGTTTTTGCAGTTACTTTTTCCGCCTGTGAAAACGTCGAAAATGTCACGCCGCCTGTGCTTGAGGGGCAGGAAAATGAATTGTCAAGTGGTGATGAACTTGACAAAATTGTACCTGAAACTTTTGATGAATTTAATGAGGAAGATGTTCCTTTTGAGGAGGAATCGCTTGCAGAAAGTGTCAAGTTTAGCGAACCTTTTGATTTATTTTCGGAGTTTTCGGCGGAAAATTTGCACAGCAGAAGTGTCTATTTATATAACATTACCGCCGATTATCCCGTCTACGCATTGAACGAAAATGAGCGGCTCCCGCCCGCTTCTACCTTGAAAATGATGACTGCGATTGTGACACTTGAAAACGTCGAAAATCTTTATGAAATTGTGGAAATTCCCGAGGTTTGCTTTGACGAATTTCACACCGGCAACCCTAATAAGGAGGGCATTGCGCGGCTTGGCGTTGAGGCGGGGCAGGATAATTTCACCTACCTTGACTGCTTGAACGCGCTTTTGGTGGCGTCTTGCTGTGAGATTTCAAACGTGTTGGCGTACAACGTCGGCGGCGGCAGTATCGCGACTTTTGTGGACATGATGAACGCAAAAGCCGCCGAGCTCGGTCTTGAAAACACACACTTCACAAACCCGCACGGCTTGCACGAAACGGGGAATTTTTCGAGCGCGCATGACATGTTTTTGATTGCACAATATGCGTTTTTGAACCTGCCGATGTTCGTGAAAATAATCGAGCAACCCGCGTATATTTACCCGCCCCTGCCCGCTTATCCGGAGGGTTTTATACTGCAAAATCGTTGCGGACTTTCGCGCGATTCCGAGGAAAATCTCTACTTTTTTGAGGGCGCAAAGTCGGTAAAAACCGGCGCGTTGGATTATGTTTACGAGTTCATAAACGGCGAGTGGGTGGAATTTGACGGGATTACTTGTCTAACTTCGCGTTTTGTGTACAACGACGAGGTGTTTCTATTGTCAACTTTTCACGCCCCTTGGCTCTACGGCACGCGGCCGATTTTCGACGAAGACGGCTACGAATTAAGCAGGTTTCACTACACCTATCTCGACCACGGAGCGATTTATGAGGCGGTGGTTGGGGCGATGAATCGGTAAATTTTACACCTTTTCAAGCACCCTAAAACTATTTTTTATGTCCTTATATAATTTGTTATATATTTTATATCGTTCATTATCTATTAGGCTTAAAAGCGGAGTTTCCGGGCTCGTTAATGCTTGATAATGTTTTAGAACAGTGTCTTCATAAGGGAACGGGCTGACGGGAATCCAAAGTATAGTTGCGCCATCATTTGATGCCGCTTCAAGTATTTTCGGGAGTTCTTCTTTGTTGATAAAATCAGATGTAAAAAAGTTAACAGAGCCTAAAATCACTGCTACTTTCGCCCTTGCGAGTGCTTTTTTAATTTCGCTTAACCATTCCTCGCCGCTATTTATTTTTGTGTCGTCCCACCATTTTATTTCGGTGGTACTTTCGAGCATCTTTAAGAACGGTTCTATTTCATCTCGGAATTGGCTGTCTTTATGAGAATAGCTGATAAAAACTTCGTTTCTTTTTGCTTTTCGCGCCGTTTTTTCCTTTCCGAGCATTTCGTTTATTACGGATATTTTATCTCGGATGCGCTCTCTTTCTATTTCATCGGCAGAGTCTTCCCAATAATCAAAATTTAATTCTGCCTTTTCATAATATTCTTTTGCCTTTTCTAAGTCCTGTTCAACATCAACTCCGGTAAAATATATTCTGCCGAGATTATCAAAAGCACGCCAGTAACCTTGCTCTGCCGAAAGTTTGTAAAGTCGTAACGCTTCTTCAAGATTAAAGGAAACTCCTTCTCCGAATTCATAGCAAGTAGCTAAATTATACTGAGCAATTGCATTGCCTTGTCCGGCTGATAACTTATATAATCTAACAGCTTCATTCAAATCTTTTTCAACGCCTTCGCCGTGATAATAAGCTGTCCCTAAGTTATTCAATGCTCCGGCATGCTTCTGCGCGACGGCGAGTTTTAACCATTTTACCATTTCAACATAATTTGTTCCTATGCTTTTCCCCATATCGTAACTCCGCGCAACTTGAAATTGAAACTCGGGGTCTCCGGCATCTGCTTTTTCTTTTAGAAGTTTCGCAAACTCCTCATCACTAATTTTTACACTCATTTTTTCGCCCTCCTATAAACGTCTTTTTTACATTATACGATATAATTCGACGAATGTCAAGTAAATTTTCCCACAAACTTTTCGTAATAACCATACAACTCCTGCACGCCATTTTCGAGCCTATAGTAATGCACGAGGTAGGCCGCGGTTAGTGCCAGACACAGCGCGAACAGCAGTACGAACGGGATTAGCACCGTCTCGCCTACGAAATTCAACACGCAGACGAAAATTACTGTCAGCAAGCTCATAGTCATCGTGACAATTAAATGCACGATTCTTTCGTGCTGAAAAAACTTGATACGTTCAAGTAACTTTTCGGCTTCTTTTTCCCAATCGGTGTCGGGGGAATTTTCCGCAAGTAACTTGTCAAATTCGTGCTTGCAATTGTTAATTTGTTTAATCATAATCACCTCAAATTAGGGCGGCTTTCAAAGCCGCCCTAAAGCCTTTTTTACGTTTTACTTCTTCTCAAAACCATCCCAGTCCTTCAAGAATTTCTCGATTCCGGAAGTTGTCAGCGGGTGATTTAGCATTTGCATGATTACGCCATACGGCACTGTCGCGATGTCGCAGCCGATTCGCGCGCAAGTTGTCACGTGAATGGGGTTGCGGATTGACGCGGCAATGACTTCGGTGTCAATTAATTGCTCGTTGAAGATTTCGACGATTTCTTCAATTAACGCAATGCCGTCGGTGCCGATGTCGTCAAGCCGTCCAAGAAATGGGCTTACAAAAGTCGCGCCTGCATTTGCCGCGAGAATCGCTTGTGCCGCCGAGAAAATCAGTGTCACGTTGGTGTCAATGCCGAGGTCTGTCAACATTTTGCAGGCTTTTAAGCCTTCTTCGCAAAATGGCAGTTTCACGACAATGTTGTCCTCGAATTCGGGCATTTTTGCGATGAATTCCTGCGCCTCTTTCACCATTTTGTCGGCTTCAAGCGAGATGACTTCCGCAGAAATCGGGCCGTCTACGATGCTTGCGATTTCCTTGACAACCTCGACAAAATCGCGGCCTTCCTTGGCGATAAGCGAGGGGTTTGTGGTAACTCCGCAAATCACGCCCATGTCGGCTGCCCTGCGGATTTCCGCTACGTTAGCGGTGTCGATGAAAAGTTTCATGGTTTTTTCTCCTTTTTGTTTTAATTACAGCCGATTGCAAGGCCTGCTGTTTTGCGGACGGGCAATGCCCGCCCCTACAATATGTAGATGAAATATAAAATCAAATCGCCACATGTAGGGGCGCGCATTGCGCGTCCGTGGGTTTTGCAATCGTCTGGTTTTTAATTAGGTTTTGCTATTTTTCGGACGACCGAGGGCGGTCGTCCCTGCAGTTGTCAACTATCAACTGTCAAACTCGCCAACTCCGCAAAAATCCCCTTCATAGCAGGATAAAGTTTCCTGTACATCGCATAGGCCTTTTCGTACTTCCCGACGTTTTCCGACACGGGCGATTGCTCGCGGTTGGTTTTGATTATCGCGCCGCACGCTTCGGGTACTGACTTGTAAATTCCCGCGCCGACTGCCGCGAGTATCGCCACGCCGAGCGCAGGGCCTTCGGTGTTATGAGTAGTTTTCACGTTGCAGTTGTACAAATCCGCAAGCATTTGCCGCCACAGCGGTGACGAGCCGCCGCCGCCGCACGCCATCATGTCGCTGACGTTGATATTCATCTCGCGCATGACCTCGACGCAGTCCCGCAGTGAATACGAAACGCCCTCCATGACCGCGCGGATTAAATCCTGCTTCTTGTGCATGGTGGACAAGCCGATGAACGAGCCGCGTGCGTTGGGGTCAAGGTGCGGCGTGCGTTCGCCGTTGAGGTAGGGCATGTAGAACAGGCGGTTTGCACCAATCGGCACAGCTCCCGCCGCTTTATCAGTGAGATAATACGGGTCTACGCCCATTAGCAGAGCGGTCTCCATTTCGCCCCAACACAGATTATCCCTAAACCATTTCAGTGACAAGCCCGCGCTTTGAGTTACCCCCATGACGTGCCACGCGCCGGGTACTGCACAACAGAAAGTGTGAACCCTGCCGCCTTTGTCGATTGAAATATTGTTTGTGTGTGCAAAAACCACGCCCGATGAACCGATAGTCGTGAACGCCTTGCCGTCCTCGACAACCCCCGTGCCTACTGCGGCGGCGGCGTTGTCCCCTGCCCCGCCGACAACCGGCGTCCCGACTTTCAGCCCGGTCAACGCGGCGGCTTGCGCGGTAATTTCGCCCGTAATCTCCGGCGATTCGTAAACTTTGCCGAGCAGTTCCCTGCTTATGTTAAGTTTTTGAAGCACTTCCTCAGACCAGTCGCGCTTTGGAATATCGAGCAACTGCATACCCGAGGCGTCGCTGACTTCGGTCGCGTACTCGCCCGTTAGCATGTAGCGTATGTAATCTTTCGGGAGCAGAATTTTGCGACATTTTGCGTAATTCTGCGGCTCGTTGTTCCTGACCCAGAGGATTTTCGCGGCGGTGAAGCCGGTGATTGCGGGGTTGGCGGTAATCTCAATCAGCTTGTCGTGGCCGACTTTCTCGTTGAGCTCATTCACCTCGTTTGCGGTACGCTGGTCGCACCAAATTATGCTCTTGCGAATAACTTTGTTGTCCGCATCAAGCATTACAAGCCCGTGCATCTGCCCCGACAGCCCGATGCCTTTAATCTCGGCAGGGTTGACCGCGCTATCCGCCAAAACGTCCTGAATACTGTTGACGACTGCGTTCCACCAGTCTTCGGCGTTCTGCTCGGCGTAGCCGTTTTGCGGGGTGTACAGGGGGTATTCGTGGGTGGAGGACGCGGCGGTCTTGCCGTCCTCGCTGAACAGCACAGTCTTAGTGCCGCTGGTTCCGATGTCGATTCCGAGTAGGTATGCCATATTTTCACCATTGTCCTTTCTGCACAAATGAAATGTACATCAATTATTTTATTGGGTTCTTACTATCCCTAATTCGTTCATTAGCGTTGATTGCAACGCCTGCGAAAAGTTTATTCCTTTTTCAAGGGCGGCGGCGTTCAGCCATGCGGGCAGTGTTACAGTGCGGTTAACAGCGCGGTTTTGCTGTGAGAGCCTTATCGAAGGCATGAAGACATTTATTAAAGCAGACTGTTCATTTTCGTCTAATTTAATATCGCATAAGCGGGTAGGTGTGGGGATTTCATCGCCGTCTTTTTCGAGACACCACAAATGGCCGCCGAGCGCGTCCCTTGCCATTTCCAAAGCTTCAAATTCATCTGCCCCGCTCGTCGCACAACCGGGTAAGTCCGGAAAAGTCACTGCAATTTCATAACCTTTTTCATAGGTAAAAACCGCAGGGTATAAATATTTATCTTGCTTTTTCATGTTTTCCCTCATGTCCTTTCTGCACAAAAATTTTTTGCAAGTTACAAAGCGGGGGGCGAGGGGCAGTAGGCGGTGAACAGGCGCAAAGACCGCCAGCCCGCCACACAAACCTTTCTAATCCCACTCCCTCGACATGAAACTTTGCACCTCACGATTTGTAGGTATGTGAAAGTTAAAAATCCACTCTCGCAATGCGCTTGTGCTACTTAAAAAGTCTCGTGACGAGAAAGTTAAGCTTAAACAATTGCAGGAGCGGGCGTGCGGTCTTTGCGCCTGTTCACCGCCTACTGCCCCTCGCCCCCCG
>WRMK01000073.1 GCA_009777155.1 Oscillospiraceae bacterium | reverse complement strand
TATCAAGCCTTTTTTATTTTTCCGTTCGTCCGTTTGCACATAAAAATGTTGATGATTACTGGGTTTGTCGTTGTATTCTTATGTCGGGTCGGCTTCAAGCAACGGGTTTTTTTAAGTCCCAAAACTACCCACCACCCACTAACTAACCCCCTGCCACATCAATCGCCCCTCAAGCCTTTTCGCGTTAAACGCGTCGTCCGAAAGGCGTTCGAGCCTATGCAGATTAGTCTCCTGCAAGTAATAAATCTCAATCGTCTGCGGCTCGTAATCAAGCCGGTCTACACTATCGCCGTAAATTACACTGCCCGTCATAGAGCCGCTCGTGCGTATCTCGCTAAGGTCGTAGTCAACGAACAAACTCGTCCAAGGCGACTTGCTCATGTTAAAGAAAACAAGCCTAATTTCCTCGCCGTCCCTGTTGATATTCCTGCCGATTCCTTGGAGGTACGCCTGTGCAAAGCTGTGATAACTCATCGCCAAAATCTCACGTTCGCCGATGTATTGCCGCGGCGGGCCTTCGTAGCCGACGTTTTCGCTGTCGTGGGTTAAGCCGTGGGTTATAGGCGACCAGTAGCTTTTGCCGTCTTCCTCGACAAATATTTCCGCCCGCACTTCCTCGACCAACATACGGTGCAAGTCATACGGAATCGGTATCCTGTAAACATGAGCGAAAATCACCAAGCCGACCACGCAGACCGCAACAACGCCGCAAGTGACGACGACTGCCCTCGTGACCTTGCGCTTGATTAACCCGCGCAAATTCTTCAAGAAGTCGGTGTTTTCGGGCTTTTGTACACCCGCAGTATTCGCAATTTCCGCAGTCATCTGCCAATAGACCGCCCTGCACTCGGCGCAATCGTCCAAATGCGCCTGTATTTCCTCGCCCGTCTCCGCACTGACAACCCCGTCAATGTACCCCGGCAACAGGTCTTTTATAGCATTACAACTCATGATTTTTCCTCCATACTCTCAATAATCTTTTGTTTAGCGCGGTAGAAGGTCGTGCGTGCCCAAGTTTCACTTACACCTAATATTCCGCCGATTTCGGCGAACGAAAACTCGCCCGTGAGCCGCATGTGTACCAACTCCCGCATGGGTTCGGGCAATGCGTGAATCGCTTTGTACAACGCTGTTTTCTCACCCCGCAAAACCGCCGAAGCCTCGGGCGACTGCCCACCCGGTAATTCGTCAGTGAGACTTTCCCGCTTACGGCGCGAGTTTTTCGCCGCCCACTGATACCAAAGGTGCTTGGAAATTTGACAAAGCCACACAGACAACTTACAACTGCCGTCATAGTTATCAATAGTCTTCATCGCACGGAAAAAGGTCTCCTGCGTCAACTCCTCCGCCAAGTCTTCACTGTGCGACAGACTAAGCAGGTATCGGTAGACATCTTTTGCGTGAAGTATGTAGGCTTTTTCGATTTCCTGCACACTTTTCACCTCCTATGGTGTTTTTTGAAGCTTCATCTATATATCCGAAAAATCGGGGGTTCGTTACAGGGATTTGGAAATATTTTTGAGTGCCCGGCGTTTTTGTGCAAAACAACCAATATATATACACATATATTGTGCAATTAGCTAATATTAATAGTCGCAAAAATATGTTATAATTATGCTATCAAATTATCAAATTTTCAAATTTTTTGAAGGAGTAATTAACATGAAAACTCTAAAATTCCTGTCCCGCGCAATTACCTTTACACTTGTGTTTTCGCTCGTATTTGCCCTGCTCGCCGGCAGTTTGACGGCTGTAGCCGGCGGCGGAGATTACCGCTGTACCGAATGTGGGTGCAGATATGCTCCTTACAGCAAATGCACGTCCACCCTCTGTTGGTGCGATGAAAACGGCTGCCGATATGACACCTGCCAGTGTTATAATTGCAATTTGTGCGATGAATGCGAACGGCTATGCACATGCGGGTGTTACTTCTGGGATAGCGCCTGTGAGCCGGAGGAATGTGCGTGTGAGACTGTCGGCTGTACATACGGTGACTGCTTTTGTTGGGATTGCTCGTTGTGCGATGGCTGTACACCCATTCAAGACTGTGGCGGCGACTGCGAAACAAGCGGCAACGTGCTTTGCGAAGTGTGCGACGAGTGCGTGTATTTCTGCTGTGAATGTGGCCATGTCGGCGATTATGCAATCAGCACCAAAGAGCAGTTTTGGAACTTGCGGGCGATTTTGAAAGACGATGATTCTTTCTTTGCCGGCAAAACCATAACTCTTGAAGCTGACATTGATTTTCGCATTGGTTCGTCGGTTGTTAACTGGTGGCCCGTGGATTTAACCGACACGGATTTTGACGGCAAAGGCCACAAAATTGAATTTATGTGGATTAATTTAGATGCCAAGAGCGATTCAAACGTCGGCTTGTTCGGCAAACTGACGAATTGTTGGGTGCAAAATTTTACCATAGACAAACCGGGAATCACCGTGAATGAATATGCCTATTGGGATAACGAGGCTGAGGCTTGGGTTTATGTCGCGACTGATTCTTATGTCGGCGCGGTAGCAGGGCAATCGTTCAACAGCGTAATATTGGGCGTAAAGGTTGAACAGCCGAATATACAAGCGAATGTTTCTAAAACGGCATTTGTCGGCGGCATTGTCGGCTTTTCGCACGGTGATATAGATAAGCCGGAATACGCAAAGGTTGCAAGTTGCACTGTTAGTGGCGGTTGGGTCGGTGTTCCCGGCTTCGCCTACGGAACAGAGGGTGAGAACCCCGGGAGCATAGCCTATGTAGGCGGGATTGCGGGCGCGCACCGCTACGCTTTAATCGGGAACAGCCAAGTAAGAAACACAGAGGTTTTTGGCGGCGACAATCCGTGGGCAGACGGCCCGGAAGCCCCGATAACGTTGCTTTGTGTCGGCGGTATTGCAGGGTATACAACCGATATTAACGAAGTGGTTTTGGGCGGCAAGACCAACGTAGACGCGCATAACTCCTGCCTGCTCAACAATCTCGCAATCGCCCGAATTTACGTTCACCCCGACATAGAAGCCAGCAACGGCGACGGCTTATATACGGGCCTGTACGGGATTTTCAAAGGCGGTATCGCCGGGTATGTTGATAATGATAATGTCGTGAGCAACGTGTTTATAGGCGATAGTGCCGAAGAGCCTTTCGGCGAACTTGTAAACGTAGACGACGCTCATTTAGAGGTAAATAATTTTGCTTTTGCCACAGCACAAGCCGCACTCGACCTTGACGTTTACAGCTTACTCAACGACGACACACCACAGACAGGGAACTTGTGGATTTTGGCGGATTTGGACGTGGAAAACGACATCGAAGAAGCCATGAAGTATTACCGCTTGTGGAGAGTTGACGACAGCGGCGTACCTTACCTCGGCGAGTATTGGGCACCGAAAGAAGCCCCCCAAACAAGCCTACCTACTGTTACGGCTTTGGCAATCGCGGCGGGTGTGTTTGCGGTAATGTCGGTTGGGGCGTGGGTGTATTCGCGGCGCAGGAAATCAAATGTAGGGAACGGTTCATAACCGTTCCGCCAAATTTGCGCGACCTTGTAAACGGAACGGTTTAGAACCGTTCCCTACAACAAAACTTACCAACAACGCGGTAATTTGAAACGGACGACCGAGGGCGGTCGTCCCTACAATGAAATTTACCAACAACATCAAAAACCGCCGCTTTGAAAGCGGCGGTTTTCACCTACTTCTTCAAAACCTCATGCGTCTCCTTCAACTGCCTAATAATCTCCAACTTCTGCGGGCATTTCCCCTCGCACTGCCCACACTCGACGCAATTCGACGCGTCAACCCCCCAGTCGATTTCCCACTGCGCCTTGCGTTCTTCCATCGGCTTATAAAGATTAGTATACTCGCCGCGTGAATACTCGGTCAGCTCGTAAATCCGGTGGTAATTCATCAACGCAAAGATATGCGGGATATTAATTTTCACGGGGCAGGGCAGGCAATAGCGGCAATTGGTGCAGTAGAGGTCGGAGAGTTTCTTGTTCTCGAGCATAATTGCGTTGACCTGCTCAATTTCCGCCTCGCTCAACGCCCCCTCAATCGAAGCAATCTTCACATTTTCCTCAAGCATTTGCAAATTCTGCATACCCGAAAGCGCGACATGCACGTTCTTGTTCGCGATTACAAACCGCATAGCCATCTCGGCAGAGCTTTTAACTTCACGATTGATAAGGCTTTTAATGACCTTAGAAGGCGCGCCGAGCCGCCCACCCCCCACAGGCCCCATTACCACCACGCCGAGGCCTTTTTCAACCGCGTAATCAATATTCGCCTCGTTCGAGCGGTCAAGCAAGTTATACTGCAACAGCACCGAGCTGAATACCCCGGTGTCAATCAGTGCAGGCATATTCTCCGCCGCATCGTGGAACGAGAACGACAAGTACTTGATTAGGCCTTCTTCCTTGGCCTTTCGCGCCGCTTCAAGCGGCCCATCCTTGACGTCAATATTATCACGGTAGGCGTTCAAACTAATCCCCCATAGGTGGTAAAAATCTATGTAATCGGTGTCAAGCTTTTTCAGCGAAGCCTCAAGGCGTTTGCGCCAATCCGCACCCGATGCGTTCTCAATCGGGTTCTTCGTCGAGAGATAGACCTTATCGCGCCAACCTTTCAAAGCCTTCCCAACCGCGACTTCGCTGTCGCTGTCGCAGTAATACGGCGCAGTGTCAACGTAATTCACGCCAAGCTCGAACGCCCTTTGCATAAGCGGCGTAGCCAACTCGTAGTTGACAAGGTTCTTACCGTCCTGCTGTGTCATCGGAAGCCGCATAGCCCCAAACCCCAACGCCGAAAGTTTAATTCCCGTGTTACCAAATTCCCTATAAACCATAATTTCAATACCATGCCGCCCATACCCGCAGAGACTCAACAAAATCTTGCGGCATGGGACACGCCTTTCCTTAAATTTTATCTGTTTTAGGTTGCTTTTACTTACATTCTAACACAAAACAAGCCGTGTGTCAAGATAATTTCACAGTTAATTTAACCATAATAAAGCCTAACTATTGATAAGTTTTTGTAAAAATCACGTAAATTATTTTTTTGGGTTATACCTATTGCAAAATAACTTTTTTTTTGATATACTGTGAGATGTATGTAAATAAATTTATGTAAATAAATTACGGCGGGATTCAAAAATATGAAGAAATCCAATAAAGTCAAACTTAAAACCAAGGATATAAACCTTTTTTACGGCTCTGTACACGCGCTTAGGGACGTGAATATGGACATACCGAGTTGCTCAATCACGGCAATCATCGGGCCTTCGGGGTGCGGGAAGTCGTCGTTGTTGCGGCTTTTCAACCGCATGAACGACCTGATTCCGATTGCGCGGGTCGAGGGCGATGTCCTCCTTGACAGCACCTCGATTTACGACAAAAACACCGACGTAGCCGAAATCCGCAAGAAAATCGGCTTGGTATTTCAAAAGCCGAACGTATTCCCGATGAGTATCAAAGAAAATATCATGATAGGCCCTAAGCACCACGGAATCAGGAACCGTGCGGCTTTGGACGAGATTACCGAGCGGTGTTTGGAGCAGGTGTCACTCTGGGGCGAGGTCAAGGATATTTTGGGGAAGTCGGCGTTGGAATTACCGGCAGGGCAACAGCAGCGGCTCTGCATTGCGCGGGCGTTGGCGGTTGACCCCGAGGTAATCCTGTTCGACGAGTCGTGCAGCGCATTGGACCCCGAATCGACCATGAAAATCGAGGAGCTAATGCTGACCCTCGCCAAAAAGTACACAATCCTGATTGTCACCCACAACATGGAGCAGGCGGTGCGAATCTCGGATATGTCGGCGTTTTTGATGATTGACGAGAACAAAACGGGGCGGTTGGTTGAGTTTTCCCGCACGACCGAAATGTTCTCAAACCCGCAGGACAAGCGCACCGAGGACTATATTACGGGGCGATTCGGATAGTGGATAGTGGTTAGTGGACAGTGATGATTTTGGAGGAAGCTGTAGAGTATGAAGTTGTGTAAATATATTGGGTTAACTATAGTTTTGTTGGTATTCGGGCTGACTACGGCTTGCGGTTCGCAGGCTGACACCCACGTGATAGTCGCGGGTTCGACTTCGGTTCAGCCCTACGCCGAGCTTTTGGCGGAGGAGTACAAGCATCTCTACCCCGAACGCGCGGTCAACGTGCAAGGCGGCGGTTCGTCGGCGGGAATCCGCGCCGTCGAAAGCGGCATTGCAGACATCGGCATGTCGTCGCGTTCTCTGACAGGGAGCGAGTTGGACTTGTGGGCGGTCGAAATCGCCAAAGACGCCCTCGCGCTGATTACCCACCCGGACAACCCCGTTACCCACCTGACTTTAGAGCAGGTTCGCGGCATTTACACAGGCAGAATCACCAACTGGAGCATGGTCGGCGGCGACAACGCCCCCATTCACAGAATCACTCGTGAAGCGGGTTCGGGGACACGAAGCGCGTTCGAGGAGATGGTGATGGCTGACGAGCTTATCGACAAGCGTGCGGTAGTACTGAACTCAAACGGCGCAATCAGGCAAATCGTGGCAGGGAACAGCAACGCAATCGGGTTCATCTCGCTTGGCTTGGTGGACTACGAGGGGCTTGAACCGGTCAAAGCACTCGAATTAGAGGGCGTCGCGCCGACCCAAGAGAACGTCCTTGCAGGCGAGTATAACCTCTACAGGCCGTTCCTGTTCGTAGCCGCCGAAGAACCACTCGGCGACTCGCCCACCCGCCTATTCATAGACTTCGTGCTATCCGAAGACGGGCAGAATCTGCTAAAGGGCGAGGGGCTTATACCGATATTCACATAATGCAAACGTACGAACATTCACATAATGCAGACATATGAACGTGCATATATTACGAACATATGAACGGTTGCGAAGTCACGGACGCGCAATGCGCGCCCCTACATCAGGAAAGGCTTAACGATGGTTAAAAAAATCAAAGAAAACTTCTCCGGAATTGTATTTTTTGCACTCGCGCTTTCGTCGGTGTCGGCGTTGGTGCTGATTACCGTGTTCATTTTTGTGCAAGGCATACCGCTCATCGCGAGTGCCGGCCTGTCGAACTTTTTCGGCATGGACTGGTCGCCCGACCGCGGCATGTACGGCATTACGCCCATGATTGTCGGCACGGCGTCGGTAACTCTCGGCGCGGCAATCCTCGGCGTACCGATTGGGCTTTGTTGCAGTATTTTTATGGCGGAATTCGCGCCCTCATGGATGAAAAAAGTCTTTCGCCCTGCCATTCAGCTGTTGGCGGGAATACCCTCGGTGGTCTACGGATTCTGGGGGCTGACCTTCATAGTGCCGTTCATAAGCAAGTATCTCGGCGGGTTGGGACTGAGCATTCTGGCGGCTTCGGTGGTGCTGGCGATTATGGTTTTGCCGACGATTATAAGCATATCGGAAGTGTCGCTAATCGCGTTACCGCGCCAATACAAAGAGGGTGCGTTGGCGCTCGGCATGACCCATTGGCAGACAATCCGCTCGGTTCAGCTCCCTGCGGCAAAGTCGGGGATTGTCGCCGCGGTAATCCTCGGTTTGGGGCGGGCAATCGGCGAGACAATGGCAGTAATAATGGTGCTCGGCAACTCGCCCGCACTCCCGCGCAGTATCTTAGACCCGGTGCGAACCCTCACGACTAACATCGGCTTAGAGATGGGCTACGCCTCGGGCGAACACCGCCAAGCCCTGTTCGCAACAGGCATTGTGCTGTTCGCGGTAATCATGATACTAAACATTACGGCGCAGTATATAACCCGAAAGAAGGTTAAGAAGTAGGCAACCTCGAACGTCGTCAGTCATCAGGGGCGGCGCGGTGTCGGCGCAGAGAATCGCAAGCCCGCTTTTTGCAACTGTTTAAGCTTAAACTTCTCGTCCTCAAGACTTTGTAGGAAGAAGAAAAAGTTTTGCGAGAACAAACATTTTACGTCCAATAACCCCGTAAGTCGGGAGGAGCAAAGTTTCATGTCGAGGAAGTGGGATTTAATCGGCTTTTTGTGGCGGGCCGGCGATTCTCTGCGCCGACACCGCGCCGCCCCTGATGACTGACGACTTATAAAGCTAATTTTTCAAAGAAAGGGCAGTAAAAATGCAAATGAAATCAAAACGCCGCTTAACCCCAAAAACATCCGAGCGTATCGCCAAGATTTTCATATGGTCAATCGCGCTGTTGGTCATAGGGATACTTGTGTTCATCGTCGCGTTTATCCTCTACAAAGGCATCCCGGTCATCAACTGGCGATTCCTCACCGAAATCCCGCGCAAATCGGGGCGGGCAGGCGGTATCTCCTCGACAATCGTGGGAACTTTGTCTGTAACTGCGCTTGCCGTTATAATCGCAATGCCTTTCGGAATCGGCACGGCTTTTTACTTAGCCGAGTACACAAAAGGCGGCGTGATTACCCGCATAATCCGTTTCTGCGCCGAGTCTTTGGCGGGCATACCGTCAATTGTTTACGGGTTGTTCGGGTTTATTTTCTTCGTGAATTACTTAGGCTGGTCGATTTTGTCGGGCGGGTTGACCTTGGCGTTCATGATTCTGCCTACGATTATCCGCACCTCCGAGGAAGCCATTCGCTCGGTCCCGAATATCTATCGCGAGGTCAGCTATTCGCTTGGCGGCACTAAATGGCAGACGATTCGCAAGGCGGTCTTCCCGTCGGCAATACGCGGGATTACCAACGGCATAATCCTCAGCGTAGGGCGAAGTGTAGCCGAAACAGCCGCCGTAATCCTCACAACAGGCGGCGACCTAAGCATGCCCGACTCGATTTTCTCACAAGGCAGAACCATGGCGGTGCATTTTTATCTGTTGGCGGTTGACGGCATCTCAATCGAGAACGCATACGGCACGGCGGCGGTGCTGATTATATTAATTTTCCTGATTAATGTCGTCGCGAATATGTTGGTTGAACGCCTAATTGCAAAAGGAAGATGACGAACAATTGACAATTGATAATGGATAATGGACAATTGGAGCGGGCGTTACAGTAGCGTTAAACTTGGAAGGTTCATGGTAATTATATGGGTGATAAAATCGTAATAGAAAACTTAGACTTTTGCTTTGGGGAGAAGCAGGTGATTTTTGGTTTGAACTTGAAGATTCCCGCGAATAAAATTTTGTCGGTGTTTGGGCCGGCGGGGAGCGGGATTACCACGCTGTTGCGTGCCCTGAACCGCTTGAGCGACCTCACGCCCGAGGCGCGAATTACCGGCGGCAGAATCCTCTTAGACGGGCAGGATATTCACGCGCCCGACGTCAATATCACCGAGTTACGCCGCCGAGTTGGCGTAGTGTTCGACGTGCCGACCCCGCTCCCCATCTCGATTTACGACAACATCGCCTACGGCCCGCGGTTGGCACGTAAGCGTAACAAAAAAGCCGCCCTCGACGAGACGGTGGAATTAGCCTTGACACAAGCCGCCCTCTGGGACGAGGTCAAAACCCGACTGCACACCCCCGCAATGAGCCTTTCGGGCGGGCAACAACAGCGGCTCTGCATGGCGCGGGTGCTGGCGTTGAAGCCCGAAGTCATACTGTTAGACCGCCCCTGCTCAGGCCTTGACCCCATCTCCACCTCCAAAATCGAGGAGTCCTTGACGGTACTCAAAAAGCAGTTCACGATTATCCTCTCGCCGCATAATATACAACAGGCGGGCAGAATTTCCGACCGAGTGGCGTTCATGCTGATGGGGCAACTAATTGAGGAAGGCCCCTGCACCGCAATCTTCGAGAACCCCGAAGACCAGCGGACTAATGATTATATTACGGGGCGGTTTGGATGACGCCAAAGGGCAGAGCGGCTATTGGGTTTGTCGGGGTGGGGGTCTATGTCTGCGCCACCGCAGAGAATCGCATGCCCGCCACACAAGCCGTTCATATCCCGCTTTCTCGATATGAGACTTATCCCCTTGGCGACTTATGGGTTCGCCATACGTTGAAAGTCTGCACTCATAAAGGGTTTTTCTACCTACAAAATCTTGGGGACGAGAGAGTTATGCTTGAACAAGTGCAAGAGCGGGTCGTGCGATTCTTGCGGTAGAGCAGACATAGACCCCCACCCCGACTATCCGAATCTCCCCACGAAGCTAAAAATAATTACACCCACAATAATTCTGCCGATAAAACCCATGTTCCTTTGACAACTCAACAGAGCGTTTGTAGCCGTCCTGTTTTTTGAAGTCCTGCGAGAACCCGCGTTCAGGGTCTAATTCGGCGATAATCCCGCTAATCACCGCGAAATTCTTGTGCGGGCTGACCGAAAGGGTGGTCGTGAACCTGTCAAACCCATTCGCCACAGCAAATTCCGCGGTCTTTTGAAGCCGCAGTCTCATGCAAATCTCGCACCGCCGCCCGCCTTCCCGCTCGGTCTCCAAACCCGCAGTGCTATGCAGAAAAGCCTCGCAATCGTAATCCCCCTCAATTAACCCCACACCGAATATCAAAGCCAACCGCCTTACTTCGACAAGGCGTTTTTTATACTCATCGAACGGCATGATGTTCGGGTTGTAAAAAAACAGGGTAATTTCAAAATTATCTAAAACTTTTTCGAGTACGGCACTCCCGCACGGCGCGCAACATGTGTGTAAGAGCAGTTTTTGCATACAGATATACCCGCTTTCTATCGGTGTTTACAAGAAAAATTAGTTTGTCAATAGAATTATCTGAAAAATTGCGCCGAATTTCGCCGTCATTTTTTGTCGAATATGCCACTTTACAATACCCATGGTTTTTTTGTATAATAAATATACAATGCGAATAATCGGTTGAAAGGAACTGTGAGATGAACAACGACTTCCCGCGCATTTTAGCGTTACTGAGAAGTGAAAAGCACATAAGCCAAAAGCAGGCCGCCGAGGATTTGGGGATTGCTCAGGCGTTGCTGTCGCATTACGAAAAGGGCAAGCGGGAGTGCGGGCTGGGGTTTTTGGTCAAGGCCGCCGATTATTACAACGTCTCGACCGATTACCTATTGGGGCGGTCAGCCGTGAGTAGCGGCCTGTTCCTCACCGAAAACGACATTCCCGACGGCGAGGGTACCGGCAAGGCAGACGGATTCTCGTTCTCGTCGTCATTGGCGAAGAAGCTGATTATCAGCAGTATTGACGTGATTTTCTCAATCCTCAACAAAACCAAGAACAAGAAATTAACCCGCAGTATTTCGACTATTCTGTCCCTTAACATTTACAAATGTTTTCGGTTGGTTTACAAGCTCAATCCGAAAAACGACAAAAATTTCTTTATAATCAGCGAGGACGCGGCGTTCCGCTCGGTCACAGCGGGCGAGTTGCTCGCCGAGAGTGCGGCGTTCGATGCCGCAAAAGAGGGCAGGGGAGCGGACATTACAGCCGCCGAGGAAATCACCACCGCCTCCCTCGAAAGGGAGTACAACAAGCAAGCCGCCGCCCTCCTGAACATTATCAGGAACAGCGAGAATATGCTGAAAGGGTTGTAGGTTTGGCGGTACTGTGGGAGATTATGTTGTAAAGTTTGCAGGTAGTTTGGTGGGTGCGGGTGTTGCAGGGGTGTGGGGGGGGGGAGGGGGAACGGGGGGGGAAAAAAACGCCCAGCCCCCCCACCAAACCAATCAACT
>WRMK01000072.1 GCA_009777155.1 Oscillospiraceae bacterium | reverse complement strand
TCGGCGGGTTTTCGTGTTAAGCTGTAGTCTCGTTTCGTGCTCGCCGCATGGCGCGGGTTTCTTTGGTTCGTTTCTTTGCCCGGGCAAAGAAATGAACGTCCCCCGTTATGCGGAGCGTAGCTCCGCCGAAAGGGCGCAGAGACCTTGTAAAGCCGCCTAAACACACGGTCGGGCAGGAAGCCCGACCCTACAAAAAATTTCAAACAACAGAAAAATTTCCAACAACCCAAAACCCCGAAAGGCAGTAAAAAACCATGAACAAAAAAATCCAAATCTTCGACTCAACCCTACGCGACGGCGCGCAAGGCCAAGGCATCAGCTTTTCCCTCGAAGACAAGCTGAAAATTTTGACCTGCCTTGACGGCTTCGGCGTGGACTTTGTCGAGGCGGGCAACCCCGGCAGTAACCCCAAAGACCTCGAATTCTTTACTCGCGCTTCGCGCCTGTATTTGAAAAGTAAGCTTGTATCTTTCGGGTCTACAAAGCGCAAAGAAATTAAGCCCGAAGACGATGATAATCTCAAAGCATTGCTCACCGCGAACACAGAGTACATCGCCATTTTCGGCAAGAGCTGGGACATGCACGCGACTGAAATTTTGCGGGTGTCACTCGCCGAAAACTTAGACATGATTGAGCGTACAATTTCGTATCTTTGCAGTTTGGGCAAGAAAATAATTTTCGATGCCGAGCATTTTTTTGACGGTTATAAAAATAATCCCGATTACGCGATTGCGGCGTTAAAAGCCGCCGAGAAAGCCGGCGCGGTGACACTATGTTTGTGCGAGACCAACGGCGGTTGCTTCCCGCACGAGATTGCGGAAATTGTCGCGAGTGTCAAAAAACAAGTGACCCTGCCGATAGGCATACATTGCCACAACGACAGCGATTGCGCCGTTGCGAACACCATGGCGGCTGTGAGTGCGGGCGCAAGTCATGTTCAGGGGACTTTCATCGGCATCGGTGAGCGGTGCGGCAATGCAAATTTGGCGGTGCTGATTGCCAATTTGCAACTGAAACAAAACTACGCTTGTGTACCCGCGGAAAGCCTGCCCCTGCTCAAAGAAACCGCGCAATATATTGCACAAACCGCGAATGTCGCGCTGCCAAATTCCATGCCGTATGTCGGCGGTTCGGCGTTCGCGCACAAGGGCGGTATGCACGTTGACGGCGTTGCGAAAATCCCCGCATCGTTTGAGCATATTGAGCCTGAAAAGGTCGGCAACGAGCGGAATTTCCTGCTCTCGGAAGTCTCGGGACGAGCAGTCTTGTACTCTAAGATGAGGGCGATTGAACCCACTCTCGAGAAGACCGATTCGGTAGTGCAAAAAATGACCGACAAGGTCAAAGAATTGGAACACATCGGCTATCAATTCGAGGCGGCGAACGCGAGTTTTGAGCTGTTGGTGCTAAAAGAGTTACGATATTTTACGCCTTACTTTGAAATTATTGACTTCAAAATAATTTCGAGCCATTTTGCAAACGAGGAAAGTAATTCGTCGTTCAGCAAAGCAAGTGCCTTAATAAAAGTCAAGGTCGGCCACGAGTTTGAAATCACCGCCGATGAGGGCCACGGCCCAGTTAACGCCATCGACAAGGCACTGCGGAAGGCGTTGGAAAAGTTCTACCCCGTCTTGTCGCAAATGCGGCTCGTGGATTACAAAGTGCGAATCGTCGGCGGCAACGACAACACCGCCGCAACCACGCGAGTGCTGATTGAAAGTACCGATGGCAAGGCAAATTGGACGACCGTCGGCGCGAGTAAGGATATAATTAATGCGAGTATGTTGGCGTTGTTGGATTCGTTGGAGTATATGTTGCAGATTAGTGGGGCGGAGAATTTTAATTGACACGGGTGTCTGCGGAATCCACCGAAACATGGCGCGGTGTTTTGTAGGGAACGGTTCGTAACCGTTCCGCAAGTCCGCACGACCTTTTAATCGGAACGGTTACAAGGGTGCAAAAACATTCGGAACGGTTAAGAACCGTTCCCTACATTAAAATATTTTCACAACAGGAAATACTCGGCGCGCACCTGCTAATTTACGGGCGAACACAGTTCGCCCCTACACTGAAAAAACATACAGACGACATAAAAATTTACGCACCCAATATGTAGGGCGAGGGTTCCACCCCTCGCCGAAAAACCCCACGGTCGGGCGTGGAAGCCCGACCCTACAGCAAAAATTTTCAACCACATAAAAATGTCAACAACGTAGGGGCGAACTCCGTTCGCCCGCAATCCCACAGAAACGCAAAAAATCCGCAACCGCCGCAAAATCCCCCGAAACATGGCGCGGTGTTTTGTAGGGAACGGTTCGTAACCGTTCCGCAAAGTTTCGGCAATTATAAAATTACGCGCAGATTTGCGAGGTTTCATCAACGGAACGGTTACAAAGTCGTTGAAACATTCGGAACGGTTAAGAACCGTTCCCTACAACAAAATATTTTCACAACAGGAAAACGGCAATCAAGACGTGTGCAACATGCGGGCGAACACAGTTCGCCCCTACACTGAAAAAATATACAAACGACTGCAAAATCCACGGTCGGGCGTGGAAGCCCGACCCTACAGCAAAAATTTAATTATTTCTGCATTCTGCATTATCATTTCTGCATTATCTGAAAGGAGATAAAAATTATGCCAATGACAATGAGTCAAAAAATCCTCGCAAAAAAATCCGGCCTCGAATCGGTCAGTGCCGGGCAATTAATTATGGCGAAACTCGACATGGTTCTCGGGAACGATATTACAAGCCCGGTCGCAATCGGCGAGTTCGAGAAAGCGGGGTTCGGCGGCGTTTTCAACAAGGAAAAAATCTCGCTCGTCATGGACCATTTCACCCCTAACAAGGACATAAAAGCCGCCCAGCAGTGCAAGCGATGCCGCGAGTTTGCGGGGGCGCATGAAATCGTGAATTTTTATGACACCGGTGAAATGGGCATTGAGCATTGTCTGTTACCGGAAAAAGGCTTGGTTTTGCCGGGCGATTTGGTAATCGGCGCGGATAGCCATACCTGCACTTACGGCGCGCTCGGTGCGTTCTCAACCGGCGTCGGGTCTACCGATATGGCGGTTGCAATGGCGACGGGCGAAGCGTGGTTCAAAGTCCCCGCGTCTATTAGGTTTAACCTCACCGGCAAGCTTCAAAAAAACATCTCCGGCAAGGACGTAATCCTGCATATAATCGGCATGATAGGCGTGGATGGCGCGTTGTATCAGTCGATGGAATTTGGCGGTGAGGGCCTGAAAAATCTCACAATTGACGACCGACTTTGCATGGCGAACATGGCGATTGAAGCGGGCGGCAAGAACGGAATTTTCGAGGTTGACGAAGTCACGCTCGATTATGTCAAGGACAAAGCCACACGCGATTTTGAAGTATTCGCGCCCGATGAAAACGCCGAGTATGCCCGCGTTATCGACATTAATCTCAGCGAAATTAAATCGACAATTTCTTTTCCGCACCTGCCCGAAAACACAAAAACGATTGATGAAATTACCGAGGAAATAAAGCTCGACCAAGTGGTAATCGGCAGTTGCACGAACGGAAGAATTTCCGACATGAAGGCGGCGGCGGCGATTCTGAAAGGTAAAAAAGTCAAGAAAGGCCTGCGTTGCATTATTTTTCCCGGTACACAGAAAATTTTCCTTGAGTGTATGCAGCTCGGCTACGCAGAGACTTTTGTCGAGGCGGGATGCGTCTTCAGCACGCCGACTTGCGGGCCGTGTCTCGGCGGCCACATGGGGATTTTGGCAAAAGGCGAACGCGCCCTCGCAACGACCAACCGCAATTTCGTAGGCAGAATGGGCCACCCCGAAAGTGAGGTTTATTTGTGCAGTCCGGAGGTGGCGGCGGCGAGTGCGGTGAAAGGTTTTATCACCGGTGTTGACAATTGACAATTGACAATTGACAATGGACAATTGTAGGGGCGGGTTTCCATGGCGCGTCCGTATGCTCCATGATACAGTGAAAGGCGGGTTTATGTCTGATAAGATTTATTCTATAAACGAGATTAAAACTATCGTCACGCCTTTGGCTACGAGGTACGGCGTTGACAGGGTTTACTTGTTCGGCTCATATGCGCGGGGCGAAGCTACACATAAAAGCGACCTCGATTTTGCCATTGATAAGGGCAGAATCCGCGGATTGGAGTTTGCCGGTTTGATGTGTGATTTAGAAGACGTCTTCGATAAAAACATTGATTTAATCACAACAGCAAGCTACAAAGAACACGACCCTGACAAATATTTTGTCGAGAGTATAGAAAGGGACATGGTTGTTATTTATGAGCAGTAAAGACATGAGTATTCTCAGGCTTATTTTGAAATACTGCCTGCAAATAAAAGAGACCCGCCAAGAATTTAATAACGACAAAGAGCGGTATGACGAGAGCGCGACTTTCCGCAATGCTGTATGTTTATGCTTGTTGCAAATTGGTGAGCTTGTCGGAAATTTGAGCGATGAGTTCAAAGAAGCGAACAGCAATATTCATTGGCGAAGTATTAAAAAATTGCGAAACATTGTGGCGCATCGTTATAAGACAATCGACTTCAATTTAGTCTGGGTTATTTCCATGAGAGAAGTCCCGGATTTAGCAGTTTTCTGCAAAAGTTTTTTAACCGAGCAAGAATAATTTTAACAAGGAGAAAAACCCATGAACAATTCAAAAGTCCAAGGCAAAGTCCATAAATACGGCGATAATGTTGACACCGACGTCATAATTCCTGCGCGTTACCTCAACACAAGCGACTTCAAGGAGCTTGCCGCACACTGCATGGAAGACATCGACAAGGATTTCATCAACCGTGTAAACACAGGCGACATCATGGTTGCCGAGGCGAATTTCGGATGCGGCAGCTCTCGTGAACACGCGCCGATTGCCATAAAAGAAAGTGGCATTACCTGCGTAATCGCAAGCTCATTCGCGCGGATTTTCTACCGCAACGCCATCAACATTGGCCTGCCGATTATGGAATGTCCCGCCGCCGCACTCGACATCAAAGCCGACGACGAAGTAGCCGTAAATTTCGACACGGGCGAGATTAGCAATATCACAACAGGCAAAAAATACCAAGCCGAGCCGTTCCCGGAGTTTATTATGGCGATAATCGACAGGGGCGGGTTGGTGAATTATGTGCGTGCAATGCAGAAATAATTCGTAGGGGCGCGCATTGCGCGTCCGCAAAATCCACGGAAACGCGGCGCGGTGTAATGTAGGGTCGGGCTTCCATGCCCGACCGCGCAGGGCATATTTTGTGCAGAAAGGACGAAACATGGAACAATACACCCATTCGGCAACGGCGCGGTTTAATTACCTCATTCAGTTCGATTGCGAGCATTGTGATGAGGTTAATTCGCAATCGCACTTTATAATGGTAGGAAGCACCGACAACGTCAAATCATACAGCGGTAACATCAACACCGAAACCGCCGAGAATTTAAAGCAACAAGCCGCCGAAAATTTACAAGCCACGCTTCCCGAAACCCTGCGCCTGTTGCAATCTCAAATGGACAACGGTAAGTATTGGGCAAGCAACGAAAATTCAAAATGCAAGTCGTGCGGAAAATACCAAACATGGACAAAATCCAAAAACTTCATAGCTTCGATTATCACTTTTGTAATAATGGCATGTTTCGCAATACCCTTCATAGTCTTCGCCGCAAGGGGCGAATTAGAAGTCGCGCCCGCGCTTTTATTCCTAATACCTTTCGGCATTTTCGTGGCTTTTCTAACCATGGATATTAAAAGAAACAGCAAAATCAACCGCGATTTCAAGAGCCTGCGCGAACAAAATAAACCAAGGCGTAAACCGCGGGTTATCGTGGTGTAATGTAGGGCAGGGGCTCTGCTCCTGCCGCTCACAAAACACAATCTGCAAACGGCAGGAGTAGAACCCCTGCCCTACAGCAAAAATTTCCAACAACATAATAAACATCTTGAACGTAGGGGCGAACTCCGTTCGCCCGCAAATCCGCACAACCGCAAATCCCCACAACCGCAAAATCCACCGAAACACAGCGCGGTGTAATGTAGGGAACGGTTCATAACCGTTCCGTCCTATAAATCGCACGGCTTTGTAAACGGAACGGTTAAGAACCGTTCCCTACAAAAATAATTTTCCACAACCAAAAAAATTATCCAGCGTAGGGGCGAACTCTGTTCGCCCGCAAAATCCCCACAACCGCAAAACCCACCGAAACACAGCGCGGTGTTTTGTAGGGAACGGTTCCTAACCGTTCCGCCCTATAAATCGCACGGCATTATAAACGGAACGGTTAAGAACCGTTCCCTACAACAATAATTATTAACGGCATAAAAAATTATTTCAATGTAGGGGCGAACTCCGTTCGCCCGCATATCCGCCCGACCGCGAACAACCCCCCAACGAGGTACAACCATGCAAATCCCAATCATCCCCTTCGGCTTCCTATTCATGGCTGTAGTTTTCTGGTTAGCAGGCGAATTTGCACGAGCGATGGAGACAAAGGCAGATGCAAGTCAAGTGCAGGTCGAGGGCGAGATAATCCGCTACATGACCCGATTTTTCGGCAGACACAAAGGGAGATACAGCAAGACTTTTTATCGCTACGAAAAGCAGATTTACGAGCCGAAAACCCCTCCAAGTCGCCACGGAAAAGCGACCTTGCCGCTCATGCGGTTTGAAATAAATGGCAAAATAATCGAAGAACCCCCGAAAGTCCGCGCCGATTATTTGACCCCCGAAACTCACCCCATCGGCACGAAAATCCCGCTGATAATTCGGACAGTCACCGTGCCGATTCTCGGCGACATGTATTACATCAGGGTCGGCGACGGGCAAGGCGGCGAAGTGCCCATCGCGTCAAAAGGAACATTGCGACGAGACGTGTCGAAACAGGCCCGACTGGGGGTTATGATGTTAAGAGGGGGTTCGGTGGTGTTCTTTATTTTGGCGATAATTGTATTTCTAATAATGCAGAAATAAGAATGCAGAATGCAGAAATAAATAAAATTACGATGTTTATTTCCGTCGGATGCCTTCTTAAAAATTAAATTATTTCTGCATTCTGCATTTTGCATTCTGCATTAATTAAAGGGAGGAAATAATAATGAAAAAAAACATAGCAGTAATCGGCGGGGACGGTATCGGCGTTGAAATTACGGTCGAGGCCCGCAAAGTCCTGAACAAAATCGCCGCAAAATTCAACTACGAATTTAATTACACCGACGTCTTAATGGGCGGCATCGCCATTGACGAGACGGGCGTTCCGTTGCCTGATGAGACTGTAAAAGTCTGCAAAAATTCGGACGCGGTTCTGCTCGGCGCGGTCGGCGGGCCTAAGTGGGACACAGGGCCGGGTCACTTGCGCCCCGAGGCGGGCTTGCTCGGTATCCGTGCGGCTTTGGGGCTGTTCGCGAACCTGAGGCCCGTCAAGCTTTTTGATGTCCTTGCAGATGCGTGTGTACTCAAAAACCCCGGCAAAATCGACATGGTAATCGTCCGCGAATTAATCGGCGGGGCGTATTTTGGCAAGCGTGAAACTTACACCGACGACTCCGGCGCAAGGGCCGCTTATGACACCATGCTCTACCGCGACTGGGAGATTGAGCGGATTGCAAAAGCCGCCTTCAAGCTTGCACTAAAGCGGAGCGGCAACGTCTACAGCGTGGACAAAGCCAACGTCCTTGACAGCTCGCGATTGTGGCGGGAAGTTGTGCATGCCACACACACGAGTAACCCCGAATACGCCAAAATAACTTTGTCCGACATGTTGGTTGACAACGCCGCAATGCAGTTGGTACGCGACCCGTCCCAGTTTGACGTGATTGTCACCGAAAATTTGTTCGGCGATATACTCTCGGACGAGGCCAGCGTTCTAACAGGCTCACTCGGCATGTTGCCGTCTGCGAGTGTGTCCGAAAGCGGCGTGGGCCTCTACGAACCCTGCCACGGCTCCGCGCCCGACATTGCAGGCCAGAACAAGGCAAACCCGCTTGCAATGATACTTTCGGCGGCAATGATGCTGCGGTTGTCCTTCGATATGGACGCGGAAGCCGCGGCTATTGAAGCCGCGGTCGAGCAGGTTTTGGCAAAGGGATTCCGCACCGGGGATATTTACAGGGGGCTTGAGGGGACGAGGGTTGTTGGTTGTAGTGAGATGGGGGATTTGGTGGTTGACAATTTGGGTTAAATGTGTTATAATATATTATATTAGTTGAAAAGGGGTTGTTGTTATGGAAGTTCTGCGTGAAGAAATCACCCTCTCGCAATGGGGGAACAGCAAGGCTTTGCGGTTGCCCATTGCGCTTGTCAACATGTTGGGGTATACCGCCAACGACAAGCTTCAACTCAATGTTGAGGTAACAAACACAGGGGCGAAACGCCTTGTAATCGACCGAGTTCAGCCCGAAACTCAATGCCCGCAAGTTCCTCAATCAATAGCTGATTTGTTCAAAGACTACACAGGCGGCTCATTTCAAGCCGATGTGCAGGAATTTGAAGCGGCGGGTAACGAATTATGGTAAAAGCACCGGAGCAAGGAGATATAATTAAAATTAATCTCGACCCTAAGCAAGGGCATGAGCAGGCGGGCTATCGTCCTTATTTGTGTTTGAGCAACAGGATTATCAGCCAAACATCAAACGTAGCCGTCTTCGCGCCTATTTCCAACACCGAGCGGGTTTATCCTTTTTATTACAGCCTTGATAAAATAAAGCTGATTACAACGGGGAAAGTTTTGTTAGACCAACTCGTAACCATTGACTACAACGCAAGGCGATTCAACCGAGTTGAAACAATAAGCAAGGCAGAGATGAAGCCGATATTGGCTATCGTTAAATTAGTTTTCGACCAAAACGACTAAAAGTTAAACAAGGGCAGACTTTCAAGCCTCTCACGTAAAAAAACTTTGCTTTAGCAAAGTTTTAATAGCCGCCAATCTCGCTTATAATTAAACAAAACAAAACGGGCGGCTATTGGTCTGCCCTTTATTTTCCATTGTCCATTGTCAATCGTCAATTGTCCGTCATCCATTGTCAATCGTCAATTGTCCGTCATTCCCCTAAATACTGAAAAACAATCGCCTCACTATCCATCATAACATACCCCGTTTCATTATTAATCAAATCCGTCGGGCTTGTTAAAGTATACTGCATATACACGATAGTATTCGGCGCGAGGGTCGTGGTGAACTGTTTTGCGAGTACCTCGTTTGAGTAGACCACGCCGGGTACGGTTGTGAAGTCTAAGGTATCTAAAACCGTTGTGTTTCCGAGGGTATCTTGGGCAACCACATCGACCGTCAACGCAATATCGCTTTGAGAGTCGTAATAAGTATCAATATAGGTGCAAGCTTGGTAGGAAATCTTGTACTGGCCGCCTTTGTTTATGGTGAAATCTGTGTTGACTTGGTTTGCATCAAGCGGGTGCGAAACATCGGTACCGCTTGAAGCAAGCGCGTCCCTAAAGTATAACTTTTCGGTACCCGGCAACAAACTTTGCGGCATGAATCGGTTCGAGACATAGACGTAAAAGCTCGGCGTGGTGGGATTCGGACAAGTCGGGCAAGTCGGACATTCGGGGCAGACACCTTGTTCCGGCGGTGTCGGCGTAGTCGGCGCAGTCAGCTGTATAATGATAGGCGGGCAGGTCGGGCAAGGCTTGTAATTCTCGGGCGAGTGGCACTTCACAACCTCCTCGGGGCAGGGAATCTGCTTGTTGTTGGCGTCATAGCAGGTGACGATGCTTTTGGGCGGGTTCACGGGCGGCTTTGGGGGGCAGTGGCTGTCGTGGCAATGGCAATTGTCGTGGCAGTGATTGTCGTGGTTAATCATAAGTAGGTAACTCCTTTGTCGTATTTTGTAACATTATATGCCGGCAGAAATTATTTTGTGCTTGCAATTCCCGAAAAAATAGTGTATAATAGTTAGGGGCTGAAAATTTTAGTTGATTTAATTATAATCGGCGGCGGTGCGGCGGGCTGTTTTGCGGCGGTAATCGCGGCAGAGCGTGGGTTGGCAGTTCAATTGATTGAGAAAAGCCGCCCGATGCACAAGCTCCTGCTCACAGGCAAAGGTCGCTGTAACCTTACAAACAATTGCGACCCGCAAACCGCCCTCGCGAGCATTAAAACTAACCCGCGATTCCTGCAAAGTGCCTTTCACGGCTTTACGCCGCAAGATACCTGCGACTTCTTTGAGCAGATTGGCGTACGGCTCAAAACCGAGCGGGGCGGCAGAATATTTCCGGTGTCGGATAAGTCGGATGAAGTTGTCAGCGCGTTGAATAACCGTATGAATATACTCGGAGTAGAGTTAATTGCCGACCGCGCAATTTCGCTGATTACAAGCGAAAAAGCTCCCAAGAATGTTCTTATGGGCGTAAAATGTGAAAAAAAGTCCTACCACGCCCCGAAACTGCTGATTGCGACGGGCGGCATGTCCTACCCCCGGACCGGTTCGACCGGGGACGGCTATAAACTCAGCCGAGCAGTCGGGCATAATATAGTAGAGCCGAAGCCCGCCCTCGTGCCGATTATCACCCGCGAAGACTGCGGCGAACTTGCGGGGTTGAGCCTTAGGAATATCAAGTTGTTCCTTTATTCGGATAGTATGAACGGCACAGGCAAACCGCTATATGCAGAGCAGGGAGAGTTGCTGTTCACACACTCCGGGATTAGCGGGCCGTTGCCGCTTTCGGCGTCGTGTTACATTAAAAACCACGAGAATTACACAATCCTCATAGACCTCAAACCCGCATTAGACCTACACAAACTCGACCTGCGGATACTGCGGGATTTCGACCGCCACAAGAACAAACAACTCCAAAACGCCTTGCACGAGTTGCTCCCAAACAAGCTTATACTCCCTGTAATATCACAGGCAAATATACCACCGGACAAACAAATAAACGCCGTCACCGCCCCCGAACGACAGCGGCTCACCGCGGCCGTCAAGCACTTCAAGTTGACAGTCGCGGCACTCGCCCCCATCGACGAGGCCATAATCACCGACGGCGGCGTAGACACCCGCGAAATCGACCCCAAAACCATGCAATCGAAATTAGTCAGCGGCCTGCACTTCGCGGGCGAAGTCATCGACGTCGCGGGGTTTACGGGGGGGTTTAATTTGCAGATTGCGTTTTCAACTGCGTATGCGGCGGTTGGCAATTGACAATGGACAATGGACAATGGACAATTGTGGTGTCCGCGTAGCGGACGGTTTCCGACTGAATAATTTACAACTCCACAAACCCCCCGCACAACCAAAAAACCCACGGGCGAACGCAGTTCGCCCCTACATTGAAAATCCACACAAACAACAGGGAACCCACGGACGCGCAATGCGCGCCCCTACAATAAATTTTTCACACCCACTAATCGGAAACATTGAAAAAATTATCACAACCAAAAACCCCGCAACCTATCCCCCAGATGTACGCAATACGAAAATACGCCCGCCTACCTTGGCATAGCGCGATTTTGTCGGCGGATTTTCGTGTTAAGCTGTAGCCTCGTATCGTGCTGCCCGCATGGGCCACGTTTCTTTGGTTCGTTTCTTTGCGTGGGCAAAGAAATGAACGTCCCCCGTTATGCGGAGCTGTGCTAC
>WRMK01000071.1 GCA_009777155.1 Oscillospiraceae bacterium | reverse complement strand
AATGTCCACCTTGTTGGCAATGCTCGAGGACAGCGAAAACCCCGAGCTCGGCATGTCGATGGAGAAATTCAACTTCTTCAACCTCAACAAAGCAATCGCAAACTCCGAAAACGAATTCCAAGCCTTGAAAGATTATTTTCAAGGTCGCTCGACTTTGTCAAAGGCAGTAACTTTGTCAAGGCAGGTATTGTCGTCCGCCGAGAATACCTTGGCGAGTTACATGTCGATTGCATTCGACAAAATGAGCATATTCAACGACGAAGGCATCTGCGCCCTAACATCGGCGACTGATATTAACCCCGACGACTTCGCCAATCAGCCGACCGCCCTGTTCATGAAAATCCCCGACGAGAAGGACACCCGCCACGGTTTGGCGGCAGTATTTGTACTGTGTATATACAAAGCCCTAATCAAAAAAGCGTCAATGCGGGAAGACCTATCACTGCCGCGAAACGTCTACTTCATACTCGACGAATTCGGGAACATGCCCAAAATTGACAAGTTCGACAAGATGATTACAGTAGGACGAAGCCGCAAAATCTGGTTCAATATGGTAGTGCAATCCTACGCACAGCTGAATAACGTATACGGCGACAAAGTTGCAGACATCATCAAGTCCAACTGCGGCATAAAAATGTTTATAGGCTCGAACGACATCGACACATGCGAGGAATTTTCCAAGCTCTGCGGTAACATGACCATCTCGACACAGAGCGTTTCAAGCTCAACAGGGGAGAAGGCAGGGAACCTTTCAGTCTCAACACAAATGCAGACCCGCCCGCTGATTTACCCGTCCGAGCTGCAAAAACTCAACAACAACGTCAGCACAGGCAACTCAATCATAGTCACGTTCGGGAATCACCCGCTCAAAACCAAGTACACGCCGAGTTACAAGTGCAATAAATACAAATTCGGCACGATGGATTTAACCGAAGTCCGCAGCAACGTATTCTACAGCGACGAAGTTTACTACGACTTAGGCGCACGAAACGCGGTTATATTTAAGAACAGCGCACAGGCCAATGATAATAAAGGAGGCGAAGACGTAAATGAAAACACTGAAACAACTGCTGCTAATTAGCCTTGTTTTAATTCTCGCAATTGCCCCGATTACAGCCTTTGCAGAAACTGCACCCGCAACCGCTCCCGCGACTGCACCCGCAGAAACTCCCCCCGCGGCAACTGCACCTGCAGAAACTGCACCCGCAACCCAACCCGCAGAAACTGCACCCGCAACCGAACCCACCGAACCCACTCCCCCCGCCGAACCACGCCCATTCCCCGAGTGGATGACCCAAAACCCGCCGATACCGACATGGGTCTACGAAGTGGACGTCTTCCCGGATTGGTTTTACGACCTCCCGGCCGAGCCGGTCTGGTACAGGGAAATCACCACGGTACCGAGTTGGTTTTACTCCCTCACCGAAATCCCCGACTGGTTCTATTACGAGGAAGAATCAGCCGCGCCTCATATCGCGACCGTTGAAATCCAGTACACCGAAACTCCACCCGCGGGCATGCCCACGCCCACCGGAGAAAGTGGCGAAGGCGAGAATTTCAACTTTGAAGATACCGACTACGCTTTCAGATACGTCTACGAATTAGGCAACGGCGAAGTTCTCCGCTCGACCGTCCCCGACGGCATGGTGACAAACGGCGAAGTCCGCATTACCTTCCCGTTGACACTGCTCCAAATGACCCTCGACGGCGAGCAGAAATCCTTTGAAACAGGAACCGCCCTCACCGAACACGGCGAGTACATCTTAGCAACCACAGAAAACCCCGACTACCCGATTTTCACCTTCAGAATCGTCAAGCACGCGGTAAATGACCTGATGGGCTTCAACGCGCCCGTCGGCTTCAACCTCATAGACATAACCGTGGACGGCGAAGAAGACGAAGTAACAAGCGACAGCTACGCCCTCAACCACGATGCCGAATACGTCTTCACCATGATTGAATTGGCGACAGGCGAGGAGCATGTGGTGAAAGTCAACCTTGTAACCACCCCCCCGGTGTTACTGTTCTACCAATTCGACAAAGAAGGCATACGTCTCGAAGAACCCATGGTTATCTCCGACAGCGGCACAGACGAAGTCCTCGGCCCGATTGAATACGAAATCGAGGGCGACGAAGAATACCACATCGAAATCATGCTCAACACATCCTCACTAAGGCCGGGTTACACATTGGACGAAGCAGGGCGGTACGTCATAACAGTCAGGGACGAAGCAGGCAACGAGACCGTCTACGGCTTCCACATGCTCTACGTCATGAACATTCCCACCGTCTGGGTAATCATCATAACCGCACTCGCACTCCTCGTCTTAGGGATTTATCTGTTCAGAAACAGAAAGTACATGCGGGTGAGATAATTTAGTTATAAAGCTATCCAAGCTTTATATATACGAGAAAACATGCAATTATCATACTAACAAGGAAAGGAGGAAAAGGTATGTTCAATTTAATTTTAGCCGCCGGCCCTGAGTTGGAGTCGGTAGTTGCCCCGATTATAGGCTTACTCGGCTCAATATTCGCAGTGGCAATTCCATTGGTTGGTGCTGTTGGCGGGATTTTCTGCATCTTCTTAGGGATTAAGTTGGCGAAAGCCGAAGAACCCCAAGACCGTGAAAAAGCAAAGACCGCATTAAAAAACGCTATTATCGGATTCTTTTTGATATTCATTTTAGTAGTCGTTTTGAACCTCGCACTGCCGATTATGGAACAGTGGGCATCCCCGTCATAACAGGCGAATCCTACCCGAACATGAAGTTGAAATTAAGTAAACTTAATTTCAACTTCACGGGCGGTAGGAAAATAAACTTTGAAAATATTATGCACCCTTGTGCATTTTTGATAAACTGATAACAAAGGAGATTTAAGTATGAGATGGTTTTGGGATAAGGTGTTCGACATCATAGTGTCGCCCGTTGTCGTGCTAATTCTTAACTCGGTATGGCCCGGACTTTACAACTTAGGTCAGGCAGTCCTGTTGGGTATTATGTTGGTGCCCTATTGGATAGTCACACTGCTCGAACAAGCGGTGGATATTTTCTCGGGTGTCAAGGATATTACCGTCGTTGAAAACGGCGTGCGGCGGCAGACCGACATCGTGAATTTCTTCTTCGGGCAGACTGTAGTAATGAGAATTTTCGTGGCAATCACCCTCATCTCCGCCGCCCTGTGCCTTGGTTTTTCAATCATCGCGGTCATTCGCTCAATGGGCGACTTGGACGTCAGGAAGCCGGTCGGCAGAGTTTTAGGTACAGTCGGCAAGTCGATGCTTACCTTCCTGATTATCCCCCTCATGTGCCTTGCCTCGGTCAACGTGGCGAGCTTAGTGTTAAAGCAGACTTCCTACATAGTCGCAACAAGCGGCGGCACAACCCAACCCGTCAGCACGAGCGGCGCGCTGTTCATTATAGCCGCCACCCCCCAAACCTTGAACACTTCCACCGCCGGAAAATGGGAATACAAAGCAGTAACCAACAAATTCGTCTTCGTCGGCCCGAACACCAACCCCGACTACAAAAAGTACGAACGGGTCAGAGACGATTATCTCTACGGCAAAACCGAATTGACTTGGAGCAACATGAGAAAGATGTTGGAAGACTTCAACATCTACCACCTGCTCTACCCCGGCAACTACTGGGTCTCGCTCATATCGGGGATATTCTACGCCATCATGCTGTGTATGATTATCTTCATATTCCTACAGCGAATCTTTGAGTTAATTGTCTTGTTCATTGTCGCGCCGTTTTTCGTCATGTCGATGCCCTTGGACGAGGGCACACGGTTCAAGGCGTGGCGAGAGCGGTTCATAGGCGCGACAATCGCGGGCTTCGGCTCAATCATCACCCTGAAATTAGTCACGATTTTCCTGCCCCTCATATGGGACGGCGCGTTAATCTTCCACTCGAACGACTTCGTCAACACCGTCATGAAAGCCCTGCTCACCCTCGGCGGCCTGTTCGCTACATACAAAATGCACACCATGATTTCCAAGATTGTCACTACAGGTGGTGGTGGCGGCGGCGGCGGCGCGCATGACGGCTCGGAAGCAAGCGGCATGGCGCTGGCTGCAATCGCGGGCGGAATCGCGTGGAAAGGTGTAAAAAAGACCGGTTCAGCCGCATGGGGCGCCACAAAAGGCACCTTCAACGCTTCCTACAAAGGTATGGAATACCTCGGAGAACATTACGCGAAACTTTCCGCCGAACAAAGCGGCAACAAAAACCCCGGCTTGGCAAAGGGTCCCATAGTTGTACCCTCCATTGCAGGGTCCGGGAAATGGAACGACCCCAACCTACCCAGAACCGCAGACGGCGACGTAGACTTCGCCGCACACCAAGGTAAACCCGACACCTCAAACGTAAATTACGACGCGCCAAGCACCATCAAAACTGCAAGCGGCGACGTTGACTTCGCCGCAATGCAAGGCGGCAGTAAATCCGAATACGTAGACTTCGCGGCAGTACAAGGCGGCAGTAAATCCGGTGGCGACGTAGATTTTGCATCAGTGCAAAACTATAACAAAGACCCCAACGCAACCACCACAAGTTCGGCAGGTTCAAGCGGCTACGTTGACTTCGCGTCAGTACAAGGCACTACCACAAGGAGCGGCGACATTGACTTTGCGGCTGTACAAGACGGCAACAAATACGAAGGCTCTGCTCCCGCGCCGGTCGCGCCGGATGTTCCCAAAACTGCCGACGGCGACATAGATTTCGCGGCGTATCAATCCCAAAACGACAAATAGACCTGTAAAAATAAATCTCATGAAAGGGGGCGGTTGTCTTCGTAAGACGAATATTAGAAGCGTTATACAATCAAATAAGCTTTCCCTTTTTAGCCTCCTGCAAAAGGATTTTCAACGACCCCATAGCCCACAACCTCATACCGCACTTTGGCATGATAATCCGGCGAATACTCGTATTTATCCTCATAACGCCGCTGTTTTTCATTGACATTTTGATGACTGGCATCGACATCTTTGCAGGGGTAAAACCAATGTACTTTGCCATGACACAAGATATTGAGGCCCTCTACGACGGCACGCCGCAGATTCTCTACATTCCCGAAGACGGCACAAAACGCGCAATGGTAATGCGAATCCTCGCCGACGCCAGAAACATGATTCAAGAGAACGAGGGCATTGTCCTGCGGCCACACTTGAAAGAAACCGACTACAAACGCTATTACCCCCACGTCAGCGAGTTTCTGAAAGCGAATCAAGTCCCCTTGAACAGTTCGCAAATGTATGATGTTTTGTCGAGGGCAATGCTCTACGCCATACCAATCGGCACCGACGTAAAATTCGGCGATGTACCCCCCTTGCCCGGCGACGATTGGACTAAACAGCAGCTTTATTGGACCTCTCAAATGGACCCGTACCTGACAAGCATTTTCGTCCCCTACAGCGACGACTATTATCTCATGATTGAAACCCCGGGCGTTTTCGATGTACATGGTGTGTTTGAACCGATTGATGATTTTGAGGACACCGTGGCTCTCCAAGGGCAGATACCCACTCCGCGAAAAAAAGGCTCAAAACTCAAAAGCAACAAGAAATATAAGCTGGTTGAAGCGACCTATACATGGAAAGAAACAGTCCGGTTTGACTCCTTGTCGAAGTCGGAAAAAAAGACGGTAGGGAAGAAGAATTCCGACGACACATTAGTAGACAGAGGGCAGTACGCCTATCTCTACTCCCAAAGCAAAAGCTACGGCGTAATCGACGAAGCCTACAAAAAAATCGTGTATGTATATAGAGATAATGTGTTTTACGGACTTCAGGCTTATCGCACATTTCCCAACAGAGACGAATGGACAAAAAAAATATATAAAGAAGAACTCCAAAGGATAATGGACTCTTATGTTTATGACCGGCAAAACGTCATAGAAGTAAGGGACCACGGCAGATACACATGGGCGAATCAATATCTCATTGACCACAAAGACACCTCTCCTCCGTATAAAGACCGTTTCAAAGGTTTTGAAGATGGTGTATCTTTCTCTGTAAACATCAGTATCGCAGACGATGAGACTTTTGACCTGCTTTCGGACATGACGGAATCTGAAATCGACGAATGGGACGATGGAAGTTCTTCGGTCGTTATCAATCAGTTCGTCACAATGCGGGTCTTGTGGGAAGACTATGTTCAAAACAATATAGATTTAATTTATGACCCTAATAAGTCGTACACCACCTTAGAAAGATACACCGAAGATGTTCGATATTTTTTGAGTTCGAGAGGGATTATGCCCGCCTCTTATGAAATGTACAGAGCATTAGCGGACGGTATTCTAAACGACACCCTCGGATTCGAGGTAGGCGATACGGCTATCAGTTACTACCTTCCCGCCGGTTACTACGACAACTTCCACCCCGAGTTTTTCCCCGAAGACTGGGACGCGCTCGGCAGCGAATTCGGCGGCGTGAACAAGCTCACCCTGTTCCAGTACATTTTCGGCAATCCCATAGTACAGATAGTCTTTTGGGGCGTAATGCTGATTTCGATGGCGCTGTGTATCGGCTTCTCGATTTACGCGGTAATGCGCTCAATGGGCGACTTCTCACTGCAAAAGCCGGTCGGCAGAGTTTTCGGCTTAATCTGCAAGTCCATGCTGACTTTCCTAATCGTGCCGTTTTTCTGCATTGCCACGATACAAGTTTCAACTGCCGTCCTCATCCAAACTACTCATATAATCGAGACGGCGAGCGGCGGCGGCACAAGTCTCTCCGGCTCAATGTTCATGACTGCAATGCGGCCGCGCGCCGTAATGATGCCGAGCGAAAAGCACCCGACAGTCGCGTTTTACGTAGACCAAAAGGGAGATTTAAGGCAACGTACCATAAACGCGGGCGAAAGCGCACGGCAAGAACGTTTCGACACCCTTTACAAAGAATACACCTCAGGCAAGAAGAAGGTCTCGCTCTCCACACAGCACCAAATCTTCAAAGACTTCGACTGGTTTTATGCCTATCACGGAGACCTGTTCTTGGTGTCAATCGCGGCATGGTTCTTCTTAATTATGCTCGCCCTGACTACCCTGATATTCTTACGGAGGGTCTTCGACGTCGTCACCTTGTACATCATTGCGCCGTTGTTCGTCGCGACAATCCCGCTTGACGACGGGCAGGTCTTCAAGCGATGGCGAGAAATGTTCATAGGTGCGGCGATAACGGGCTTCGGCTCACTAATCACATTCAAACTGTTCCTGCTCTTAATGCCGCTCATATTCTCGCCCAATCTAATACTCGATTCTAATTCAGCGGTAGACTTCTTCTTGAAACTGCTGATAATGCTCGGCGGCATGTACGCGGTCTACAAAATGCACAGCATGATTTCGCAAATCGCCAATCCACACGCCGGACAAAACGAGGCGAGCGGGCTCATGGCGGGGGCTGCGGTTTTGAGTTTCGCCAAAAACGCCGCACTGGCGGCTTCAACGGGCGGCGGCTCCACGGCCGCGCAAGCCGCAAAGAAAAAAGCACTCGAAGCCGGCAAAGACAAGTTATCCGGTGGTGGTGACGACAAGTCAAGCGGTAACAAAAACCCCGACGAAAGTGGCGGTTCAGGCGGTGGCGGCGGCGCAAGCGAAAGCGGCGGTCTCCCCGGAATGGGCGGTGACGACAAGAAATCGGGCGATGATTCAAATAAGAACCCGAATGCGGATTCAGGCGGCGGCGGCGGTCTCGGAGTAGGAGCCGGCGGCGGTGACAGCGGCGACAGTGGTGGAGATTCAAATAAACAAGAATAAATTATAAACAAGCTAAATAAGGGAGGTGAGCGCGAGTGATATTTTCGATGGCTATTTACAGGGCATTCCTGCAAGTACTCAATTATATGAACATGCTTTTCGACATACTTGCGGGGATTCAGCCGATTACTTACAAAGGCCAGTCAATGACAATCTACGACTTGTTTTTCATAGCATCGCCGATAGCCGCGATTTACTGGGGCACAATGCTGATAGGGCTCGCGCTGTGTATCGGGTTCTCAATCATCGCGGTATCACGCCGCGCCGCAGACCTCAACGTGCAAAGAACCATGTACGGCACTTTGGGCGAAATCGGGCGCAATATGCTCACCTTCCTCCTAACCCCGGTCATGATAATAGCACTACTGCAAATTACCTCAATCACCATGAAAAAAACCAACGAGATGTTCTACATAGCAAACGGCGCAGGCACAGTGGACAGCGCGGTCTTCGCGCTGACCGCGCGTAACGCCGCCATGGAAGACGAGACCGTCATACAAAAATTTGCAAACGGAACCCTCAAATACGACGACGAAAGCCACATTGTCAACAACTTAGTCCAACGAAAAATCCACAGGTGGGTGGGAATAGTCTTGTCATTTCTGATGATGTTGGTGTACGGGCTGTGTATCTTCATCATGTGTTTCAGATTGTTCGTACTTGCAGTCTTGTATATCACCGCGCCGTTCTTCATAGCACCGATGATTCTCGACGACGGCGCGATATACAAACGATGGCGAGAGGCACTGTTCGGGCGGTTGCTCTCGGGTTACTCGCTGATGATTGCCGTCAAGATTTACTCTTTTATATTCATACCGATGCTAATGGGGGACGTTATTTTTGTAAGAGACCCGGTCGGGGACGTCGCCTATAAATTAATACTGGGGGCGGGCGGAATGTACGCCATGTACAAGTCCTCGAATCTTATGACAAGCATCATCGCGCCGAATGTCAACGACGAAGGCATGATAGTAAAGTTAGCAGTAGGTATCACAATCGGTAAAGCATTCAGCGCACTCAACAACAAGTTCAAATCTTAAATCTTAAATAAATTTTAATAAACGGGAGGCACTTAAATGCGTATTATTCCTAAAAAAACACGGGTCAAGATGGAGTTTTTCAAAAACATCGAGTTGCCCGATGCACTTGTCGGTATGCTGGGGCTGATTATCGAGGTCTTCTTGTTCACCTCAAACATACCGTGGCGTTACTACGCCATGATAATCGTGCTGTTCATCTTCGGAATACTCTTGGTGAGGTTCGAGGGGGACAGGGTTTACAACATGCTCCTGTACCTAATGAAGCACTACACCATACGCAGGGTCTTCACGAAAGGCTCGGCGAAGAAAGGCTTCGACGTCAAGGACGTCGTGCCGTTCACCGGCGTTGTTGACGGCTTTATCGAGTACGGCGGCGAATACTACGGCAAGGCGATTGAAATCCCGTCGGTCGAGTTCCGCTTTTTCAGTGAACGAAAGCAGGACAGCATAATCGAGCGCGTCATGGGCGCGGTACTGCGGCAGTCCGGCGGCATGTCGATTAACTTAGTCAAGCTTGACCGCCCGATTAATTTCGACGTCTGCATTGAGGCCGAGCGCAATAAAATCGCCGAGCTTGAACACTCCTACAGCAACGGCCTGTTCACAGACGACGAGTATAAATGCCGCGTAGATGTAATTAAAGACCGCATAATCCAATTAGAACATCTTAACAAAGACCAACAAGTAATCAAACATTTCTACTACCTTGTATTGTTCGACAAGAATAAAAACATGCTGAATCACCAAGTCCAGTCGGCAGTCGGGCTGTTCAACTCGACCGAAATGGAAGCGCGGGTTCTCAACGACACAGAGCTAATGGCGTTTTGCAAGTATAACTTCAACTACAATTTCGACGAAAGGGAAGCCACAGAGCTTACTTCCGAGAACTGCATGGACTGGATTCTCCCCGAAAAAATCGAGCTGTTCCTACGCAAGCACATCTGCGACGGCGTCACCGCGCATACTCTCAGAATCACCAACTACCCCACTTACGTTTATAACGCGTGGGGCCATCGCCTTTTCGACATACCCGGCACAAAGGTAGTCATGAAGTTTCAGCCGCTCGATAAATTCAAGTCGGTTCGCAGCATAGACAGAGCCATTGACGAGCTTCACGCACAGGCCAAAGAGACCAGTAAAACCAGTAAAGTAATCGAGTTGCAGGAGCATATCGAGACCCTCACAGACCTGCTCATGCTGCTCAAGAACGACTCCGAGAATCTCTTTGAAGTAAATATTTTCATCACAGTATACGAAAAAACGCAGGTCGCCAAAGGGCAGATAGCCGCAAAGCGCAGTGTCCGCAGGCTGTTGAGCGAGGAAGGCTTCCGCAGTGACGACGTTATGCTAAGGCAGTTCGAGGCGTTTGTAGGCTCGGGCGTTTCGGCGTACGACCCGCTCCACAAAGATGGCCGCGGCATACACTCGACCAGTGCGGCGGCGGTATTCCCGTTCGTACACTCGGTACTGCAAGACCCGAAAGGTATTCTTATCGGCAGAACAGGCAACATGCCAATCATGGTTGACTTCTTCAAGCGCGACAACAACCACGTCAACAGCAACATGGTAATCATGGGCAAGTCGGGGAGCGGTAAGAGTTTCGCGACCAAAACAATCTTAGCAAATCTATCGGCCGAAGACAGCAAAGTATTTATCCTCGACCCCGAAAATGAGTACTCGGGTATAGCAAACAAATTAGGCGGCAAACTAATAGATGCCGGTAACGCCAAAACAGGGCGGCTGAACCCGTTCCACATAGTCCCGAGCGTTGACGAGGAAGACAGCGACTTAGACGGCGGCAACGACTTCACGAGTTTCTCGGCGCACTTGCAATTTTTAGAAGAATTTTTCCGTCAAATACTGCCCGATATATCAGGCGACGCAATGGAAATGCTCAATACCTGCATTATGCGGACTTACGAGAACAAAAAAATCGACGGCAACACCGACCTCACGTCATTAAAACCCCAAGACTTCCCGATATTCGACGACCTTTACGACAACCTTCTCGCCACTTTCCAATCGATTCAAAGCGAGTACGGCAAAAATAATCTGCGGACACTGCTCACCCACGTGTCAAAATTCGCGGGCGAGGGGCGCAATGCGCGGCTCTGGAACGGCGAAGCGACGATTACCACCAGCGAAAATTTCGTAGTCTTCAACTTCCAGACACTTCTTGCAAACAAAAACCACACCGTCGCGAATGCACAAATGTTGCTGATACTCAAATGGCTTGACAACGAAATTATCAAGAACCGCGACTACAATATCAAGCATAAAGCCCAACGAAAAATCATAATAGTAATCGACGAAGCGCATGTATTCATCGACCCGAAACACCCCGTCGCACTTGATTTTATGTTCCAATTGGCAAAGCGGATTCGTAAATACAACGGCATGCAAATTGTAATTACCCAGAATATTAAAGACTTTGTCGGAAGCGAGGAAATCGCCCGCAAATCGACCGCGATTATCAACGCAAGTCAATACTCGTTCATATTCGCGCTCGCCCCGAACGACATGCACGACCTCTGCAAACTCTACGAAAAAGCAGGCGCAATCAACGAGAGCGAACAGGAAGAAATCATCAACAACGGGCGCGGTCAAGCCTTCGTAGTAACCAGCCCGGCAAACCGCACCCACGTGCAAATCGTCGCGTCACAAGAGTTGCAGGAGCTGTTTTAATTGTAGTGGGAGGGTTTGATGGACTTGAGTGGGGGCAGAGGGGGGTAGTAGGGGTCTATGTCTGCGCCGCCGCAAAGTAGCCGCCAGCCCGCCACACAAACTCATCAAACTCCACT
>WRMK01000070.1 GCA_009777155.1 Oscillospiraceae bacterium | reverse complement strand
GACTATGAACAAAATCACTATTATCTGTTGCGTAATAATCAGTATAATTTTTTCTACAAGCTGTGGTCTTATAGAAAGAAAGCCATCTAACCTGCAACTCGCGCAAGATATGGGGCAACGAATAATAGACGCTTTTATCGCAGAAGACGAAGATGCGTTATATGCTGTTTTGTCCGAAAAAGCACAGAATTTTTATCGCACCAAAGAACAAATACAAGAAGCTTTTGATTTTATTGAAGGTGAAATAATTTCGTATGAACTCGCACGCCATACAGGGGGCGGGAGCAAGGCAATAGAAGGCGGCGTAGTAGTACACGAATCAATAAGCTCCATTATTAGATTTATAAAAACAGATACAGGTCATACTTATCAAATAATCGCTTCGTATGTTTTAATTGATAAAGATAGAGATGGAACATTGGGAATAAGTGGCATTATATTAAGCTTATGTGATGAAAGCGGCGACCCAATTGGTGGGATAACTGTTTTTGTTGGTAGAAGCGAGCCGAGATAATGTAACTGTAAAAATGGCGGGGGATAGGGGTAATTTCATGAATAAAAAAACATATAAACGAAACATATTTATAGCTATACTTATATGTATATTAATTATACCGTTATGGATAACGAGCATGCAGCCAATCTTATTTAGAAGAAATTTTATCAGTAATGCTGTTAATATAAACATACCGCGTTCGGTAAAGATTGTAGACTTTTCTCATAGTGCTGATTTGTTCTATGCGAAAATACAAATTAGTGAAATTATTTATAATGAATGGAAAAAAAGCTTTGAGTTCTATCAAATTTCTGAAATCGAAGACATGATTGAAAGAGTAAATCTAAATTTTATTCAAGAAACATTAAACCTTGAAAATGTCGAAGAAATACTATTCAAGGAACAATTCGCCTCACATTATCCTTGGTATACTTTTGCCGCTACAACAAGATGGACAGTGGCTTTTATAACGAATGAGGGCTTTGGAGAGTATTATCTTTATGTGATGTACGGATAGTTTTTCATGGGGGATATAAATTGAACGGGGGTAAGGCTATGCAAAAATCACGCAAGAGTAAAAGAATTATGATTATTTCTACAATTATATTAATATGTATTATAGTTATTAATATAATTAATCCTGTAAGAATGCCGAATTGGTTTATAAGAACATATATGTTGATTTTAACGCCTATCGGTACAGATATGGATAGAGTTATTAAAATAGCAGAAGGTCATTTATTATGGAAAGTTAATTCAATTTACGAAAGAGGTTATACTCACAGAAATGGACGCCCTGACAGGGGAACAACATCAAAAGAAGAAAATATTATCGGCGTAAAATCAATAGAGGTTTATATAGGAAAATATCATATGTTTTTTAGGCGTGATGTCTCTGTTTTCTACGCTTTTGATGAAGAAGGGAAATTAATTGATGTTGCTGTGTTGAAAGAATGGGATAGTATATGATGTTTGACAGATAAAGCCGCTCATTGGGCGGGGTTTTTTGTTGGTGATTACTCGCTCTTTTCAAGACTACTGATAGTCTTATTCAGCACCTCTGATAAAATATCTTCGGGGAGTTTTTCGACGAACGAGTATTTTCGCGCCTTTAAGTCCATGGTTCTGAAGCGGTCGCAAAAAATGGACCCTGTTGTCTGCGTCCGTTCATCAAGAGGAACGTGCATGGGGAAATCTTTTTCGGTGTTGCTGATTGGCAAATGCAAATAATATTTGTAATGTTCATCACAAAGTTATTTGAAATCACAACAGCAGGGCGACAACCGCCTTGCTCATGCATTAATCGGGTTGAAATCAATATTTATTATATCGCCTTGTTTCAACATAATTCGTCACCAACCGGCTCCCCAAAATCAAATCCTTTTTGTTCAAAGAATTTGTCGGTCGGGTAATCCTTAAAGTACTCTTGTATACTTTTGCGTGCCTGTGTTTTTGAGCGGGTGAGGATAATTTTATCGCCGTCAACCGTCACACCAAGCCTTGTTTTGTCGGTTATGCCAAGGGCAGAACGGAAGTTTTTGCCAAATCTCACGCCATATTGCGAACCCCAGCAGTTTACTGTCGCAGTAGTCATAATGAGCCCTCCCTTTAGGTCTTAAATAAAGGGCCTCGACAAGATTAGAAAAACATGATATACTCTAATCGAGGTCAAGACTATGAAAAACAAGTATATTTACCATTCAAAAATTTCAGAAGCGAAATTCAGAGAGATATTACGCTTATTTTTGCTTGATTTAACGGCAACACAAGTCGCCAAAATAACTCACATCAGCCGTAATTCTGCCAATATTATTTTTGCAAAAATAAGAAAAAGAATTTTTGAAATAAGCATAAATTCTTCTCCTATTGAGCCCGAAAAAGAAGAATTTGAGGCCGATGAAAGTTATTTCGGACCTCGCCATGTTCGCGGAAAACGAGGTCGCGGCGCGGGGTCAAAAACAATAATTTTCGGGCTTTACGAAAGAGACGGAAAAGTTTATACAGAAATTGTCCCGGACGCGAAAAGTGCGACTCTATCTGCGATTATCAGGGGTTGCGCCAGCATTGAAAGTGCGATTCACACCGATGGTTGGCGTGGCTACGACGGCTTGGTTGACCTCGGTTTTGAAAAGCATTTTCGCGTTTATCATGGCGAAAATGAGTTTTCAAAAGGCGATGGGCGACACATTAACGGCATCGAAAGTTTTTGGGGTTATGCAAAACATCGGCTTATTAAATTTAAGGGAATTCCGAAAGATAAATTTGTTTTTTATTTCAAAGAAACGGAATTTCGATTTAATAATCGTGGAAACGATTTATATCAACTTTTATTGAAATATTTTAGGGATAATCCACTCTAATCTTGTCGAGAGCCTAAATAATTGTCAAGTTTGCGTATTTGATTTAGGCGGCACTCTCATGGAGTATAAAAATATGCCGTATTCGTGGGTTGATTACTACGAAAAAGCGTTTCGCTCCGTCAGTGATGAATTTAACTTGAACTTGACAAAATCCGATATAGAAAAGTCCTGCGAAATTATGAAAAGCAAGAATGCGCGTGTGGTTTACAGGGAAATTGAATACACACCGGAAAAAATCTTCGCCGCAGTAACCGAACATTGGCGCAAAAAAGTTAACGTTGCTGATATAATTTACAGTTTTTACAATGGGCATAAATTAGAAACTGTTATTTTTGATGATACGTTTTTTTGTCTGAAACAGTTGAAAATAAAAGGCGTGAAAATCGCGTCACTAACGGATTTACCGACCGCAATGCCCGATGAATTATTCAAAAGAGATATAGCGAGTTTATTGCCGTACTTCGATTTATATGTTTCTTCACAAACTTGCGGCTTCCGCAAACCTAATAGGCATGGGCTTTTACAGATAACGAAACACTTTAATGTCGATGTCAAGAAACTTGTTTTTGTTGGTGACGAAGAAAAAGATATTAACACTGCAAAAAACGCGGGGTGCATTTCAGCGCTGATAAATAGGGGCATTGCGAGGGATTATGGGCAGGATTTTACTATAACTTCTTTGAGAGAAATTGTCAAGTTTTGCGGGTGAATTTTACAAGAAAATTAGAAAATGAGGTGTCACTAATGAGCGAAAAACAACGGTGTCCGTGGGCAATTTACGCAGGCGGCGACACGCCGATTTACATCGATTACCACGACAACGAGTGGGGGCGGTCGGTGCATGATGATTACAAGTTGTTTGAAATGTTGATTCTCGAGGGCGCACAAGCGGGCTTGTCATGGATTACTATCTTGAAAAAGCGTGAAGCGTATCGCGCGGCATTTGACAATTTCGACCCGCAGAAAGTCGCACTTTACGATGAATTAAAAGTTGAACAACTTATGAAAAACGCAGGAATAATCCGCAACCGCTTGAAAATTAATGCCGCTATCACTAACGCAAAATTATTTTTAGAAATTGCAGAAAAACACGGAAATTTCAGCAATTTTATTTGGAATTATGTTAATAATGCGCCGATTATCGGGCATTGGAATCGCATTGAAGATGTGCCGACAACCGCTCCGTTGTCCGATAAAATCAGCAAGGATTTGAAGAAAATGGGATTCAAGTTTGTCGGTTCGACGATTATTTATTCGTTCATGCAGGCCGTTGGAATGGTTAATGACCACTTGTCAAGTTGCTTTGTTTATGAGGAATTGAAAGGCGGTGCGTTATGAATTATGCAACACGAAAATACCCGCAATTCGCAGTCTGCGGGCTGAATTGCGGCTTATGTCCGCGGCATTACACAACAATTTTGATTATAATAGAAATAAGCAGTGCAATCAGCCAGTCAGCAATTGGCAGAGGCGCAGGAAATAAAGGCGTTACTTACGGAATAACTTGCAAGGCGATTATAAAAATCACAACATACGGCACGGTAGAAAGTATTAATTTTTTGTCAAGTTTCACGCCTATAAAACCTCCTCCCTACTCCTCTTTTTCCCACACAAGCGTTCACGATTTTGAGTTTTCGTCTGCACCCCATCCTCCTTAACCCGCTCCTTAACAGACTTTTTCCGTTCATTATCCACCACTTTTGCGACGAACTCCTTAAAAGCAGATTGCAGAACTTGCATATCTTTTGCCTTGAAAAAAACATAACATCTCGGCTTATTTTCGCCGCCGATTTCCGCAGATTTCTTTATAAAATAATCAACACCCTAACTCCGAGCAACGCTATCAAAAAGCCGACAAGACTTGACAGCTTATCGGCTTTGGGGAGAACGAAATATTTTTGAAATTGTACTTGCAATTTCGACAAAAATGTGTTATAATGATTATGAAACTTAAAAATCATGGTTTGGGTGTTCCCCTGAGGACACAAAGCACCTTTTGCACGGCAGAAAAAAGTGCCTTAATTGCGGTCAAAAATTAACAACAGTAACATAGCGCAAGGGCAAATGGCGGCGTGGCTTGGCAAACAATTAATAGATAGTGTTTAAAATCAAAGGAGGAGTATAAATGAACAAAAAGTGTTTTGTTGTAATTCCTATTTCTGCAACCACGGAAAAACATACGGAAAAGTACTGGAGCAATTTTTTTGAGGTTATTAAAAGCGTAATGGAATCATAAAGCTATATGTGTCTCCGCTCAGAGTCGGGACCTCATAGTATAATAAAGAATATAATAGAAAATATAAATGAAAGCGATTTTGTTGTAGCTGTTTTGACAGATATGAATCCTAATGTTTGATATGAACTTGGCATAAGATATTCATTGAAAAATGGAACATTAATGTTAATTGAAGAAGGTCAGAAAATCCCTTTTGACATTGCGATTAATACGAATCAAGGAATAGAACTGCTTCATGAAAATAAATATGATTTAATAATAACAGACATGGGCAGGGGTCGAGAATCCGATGCGGGACTAAAACTAATGCAAAAAATTAACCAGTTAAAAACAGGAAACACCCCTCCCGTTGTTGTATTTGCAAGTCGTCGCGCTATTGATAACTATGGAGCTATTGCTTTAGAAATGGGAGCAGTAGCTACAGTTAATGGCATGGCGGAAATCATATCGCTTATTTCTAAAATTTTAGAAAAAGAATAGCTAAAAATCGGACACTATAACAGTGTCCGATTTTGCACTTATTCAGCGTATTCGCCGTTCAATCTATATATCAAACCCACCCCCGCATCTCAACCGCCTCCGCGACCCGCCGAATCGCAATCATATACGCGGCGTCGCGCATGTAAACATTCTGCGCTTTTGCCAAGTCGTAGACGGCGCGGAACGCCGATGTCATCTTGTATTCAAGCTTTTCGAGCACCTCGGCGCGGTCCCAAAAATAATTCATATTGCACTGCACCTGCTCAAAATAACTGCAAGTAACGCCGCCCGCATTGCAGAGAAAATCGGGCAACATAATTATGCCTGCATCCTTGATAAGCGGGTCGCAGTCGGGGGTTGTCGGGCCGTTCGCGCCCTCGCATATGACCTTGACTTTCTTTGAAATTTTGCCGAAAACCGCAGGTGTAATCTGATTTTCCAAGGCGCACGGCACTAAAATATCGACATCTTCTTTGAGCCAGTTGTCGCCGTCGGAAATTTCGTAGCCTAAACTCCGCGCCTTGTCGGTGTCGATACTGCCGAATTTATCCTTGATTGCCGCCAATTCCTCAACGTCGCAACCGCCGCTCTTTTTGAAGGTATAAGCGGTTTTGTCTTTCTGGTTCCAGCAAGATATAGCCGCGACTTTGCCGCCGAGTTGCGAGTACATACGCGCCGCGTATTCCGCCACGTTGCCGAAGCCCTGAAAGCTTGCGGAGGTGTCGCAAACGGGGATTTTCTCGCACTTGAGCAACTCTTTGAGTGTGTAAATAACGCCGTATCCGGTTGCCTCGGTGCGCCCCATTGAGCCGCCCATGCCGACCGGTTTTCCTGTAATCATGCCGGGGAATCTTGCACCCGCCAATGTTTCATACTCGTCCAAAATCCAGAGCATGTGCTGGCCGGTCGTCATCACATCGGGCGCGGGGACGTCGCAAAAAGGCCCGATGTTGTTGTAGAGTGCGCGGGCGTACCCCCTGCAAAGCCGCTCCTGCTCGCCCATTGACATCTCACGCGGGTCGCAGACTACGCCGCCTTTGCCGCCGCCGAGCGGTATGTCGGCAACTGCACATTTCCAAGTCATCCACATCGACAAAGCGCGGACGGTATCGGCAGTTTCCTCGGGGTGAAAGCGGATGCCGCCTTTGCCGGGGCCGCGTGCGTCGTTGTGGCGTATTCGGTAGCCTTTGAAGGTTTTGGTGGTCCCGTCGTCCATCTTTACGGGGATTGTGAAGTGAAATTCTTTCATAGGTTGCCGCAGAAATTCTCTCATATCCGCGTCCAGCCCGATTTTTTCCGCAACGCCGTCAAACTGGGTTTGCGCGTTCTCGAAAGGGTTATAGCCCGTGTTTGCCATTGATTTTGCCTCCTTGTAATTTTTATTAACTGTAAGAAGTATAGCAAAAAAAGACAGATTTGTCAAGTTTTTTTGTTTGCGGGGTGGGAATTTTTTTGCGCGTAGGGACGACCGCCCCCGGTCGTCCGCAAAATCCACGCAACCGTCGAAAACCCACGGACACCCGCGAACATATCGGGCGAACGCAGTTCGCCCCTACGCTGAAAAAACCTACAAACGACAGGAAAACCCCACCCCACAAAAGCATAAACCCCCACCCAACCCCATATAATCTATGTACAAGACATGTGCAAGACATGCACAAGATTATGAAAAGAGGGACAAGGTATGGCTGTTCATTCGACACCTACTGCAAAAAGAAGCCCAAAGGCTAAATTCAAGTCGTTCATGGTGCGATTGGCGGCGGCGGTTGCCGCTGTGCTGATTTCGCCGCCGCTTGCATCGTTTATTTCGCACAACACCGACGTTACGGGGCTGATTGTCGGGGTTTGGGAGGACGAGAAGGCGGCGGTTGAGCAGCGGGCGTTGTCGGGCGGGAGTTCACCATTGTCGCTTGAGATGAGCAATTCCGCGCTACTGATATACAGACCGCCACCCTTGGGGGGTGCTTTGAGTGACAACGGCGAGATAATCCCGCAGGTGTTGCCGCCGCTCGACTACGGCTTCTTTGAAGAATTTCCCGAGTCCGAGTTTTCAGGGTACGAAGAAGTAACCCCAATAGAGGCTAATCCGCCGTCTTTCAACGAGCCGGCGGCGCAGGTGCTGTCGCAGAATATCGGCGATACCGAGGAGGAAAGTATTGTCTTCACCGAGATTGACGGGCGAATTGTCAAAACAAACTTCGGGCCGGGCGGCGGCTCGTCGTTTGTGGCGTTGGACTTGGCGGGGCAGGTGCGAAACGATACCGACCTCAGTAACGCCGCGGTACTCGCCGAGAGCCGCAAGCTCCCCGCGCTGTTTTTGGAACTGAACGGTGAACCCGAAATACTGATTATACATACCCACACGACCGAGGCGTTTCAGCCGAGCGAGTACGACTATTTCGATTCGGCGTACAGCGGGCGCAGTTTAGATTCGAGCCGAAACATAGTCGCGGTCGGCGCGGAGATTGCCAAGAGCTTTGCGGCGGCGGGTATAACCGTGATTCACGACGGCACACTTCATGATTACCCCGCGTTCAAAGATTCATACAAAAGGAGCGCGGAGACGGTCAGGCAGATTCTCGCGGCATACCCGTCAATCAAGGTGGTACTTGACATACACAGGGATGCTATTGACGGCGAAAACGGTTCGCGCCTTGCCCCCGTGACCGAGATTGACGGCAGGAACGCCGCACAAGTCATGATTCTATCTGCCGCCGACGACGGCACTTACGACATGCCGAATTACCTACAGAATTTCCGCCTTGCCGCCCTGTTCCAACAGCATATGGAGCATGACAACCCCGGGATTACCCGCCCCGTTTGGTTCCAATACAGCCAGTATAATCAGCACATCATGCCCGGTTCGCTGTTGGTCGAGGTCGGGACGCACGGGAATACTTTAGAGGAGGCGAAGTACACCGGAAAGCTGATAGGCACGAGCATGGCGGAGGCGTTGTTGCAGGTGACGAGGACGGTGGACAATTGACAATTGACGATGGACGATGGACAATTGATAATGGACAATGGACAATTGATAATGATTGTAGGGGCGCGATATATCGCGCCCTATTATTACCGAAAATGCTTGACAACGGACAACGACTGTAGGGGCGCGCATTGCGCGCCCGCAAATTTACGCAAACGCGGTATTTTTGCGGGCGAACGCGGTTCGCCCATTATTATTACCGAAAATGCTTGACAACGGACAACGACCGTAGGGGCGCGCATTGCGCGCCCTTAAATTTACACAAACGCGGTATTTTCACGGGCGCGATATATCGCGCCCTTAAATTTACGCAAACGCGGTATTTGTACGGGCGGGCAATGCCCGCCCCTATATTATTACCGAAAATGCTTGACAAAAGTAGGTTTGTGGTGTAGAATAGGCTTAGGCGATTGTGAGATTTACACCATTTCTGCATTCTGCATTATTATTTCTGCATTACCCGAAAGGAGATTACCATGAAAAAATATCCAAAGTTTCTACGTATTTTTGCATTATTTGCATTATTTGCAATAAGCGCAGGCCTATTACTCGGCGGCTGTACCTCCGAAAACGGCGCGGGGAGTGCCACCGGAGAACCCCCGGTAAACACACGCCCCGACTTGACCGAGCCGCGCGGTGAATCCGGTTCCGAACCCGCCGCAACCCCCGCAACTCCCGCCAATCCCGACAGTAACAGCAACGGCGACAGCGGCAACGCCCCACTTGAGAAGACCCCGCCCGCAAATTCGCCAATCGACAGCAACCACCCGCTTATCGGCAAGTGGGAATTTGCAAGCGGCGACGTGCTTCACTACTTCATGCAAAGCGATGAAATCGAGTTTTTCGGGAACGGCTCTGTAATCGAGAGCGGCTATAGCGAGAAGGGCAAGTGGACGGTTACGGGCGACAGCAGTTTCAGCGTTGTGGGCGAGTATAATCCGGACACCGTCTTCACTTTCGACTTCAGAATAAGCGGCGATGTACTTACAATCATCGACGAGGACGGCGATACTGCCGATTGGAGAGTACCCGGCACCGGCCCTGCCCCTGCTGTGGTTGCACCCCCGCCCGGCAACCTCACAGGCGACGACGGCTCGCTTGTCGGCAGATGGGAATTTACAAGCGGCGACAGCGTTTATTTTTTCTTGGACGACTGCGATATTGAGTTTTTCGAGAGCGGATATGTTTACGAATACGGCTTCATGGAAGTCGGCGGGTACGACCTTATCGGTGGCAATCGGTTCACTGTGCAGGGCGATTATGAGGGCGAGGTTTACCTGTTCGAGTATGAAATTCGCGGCGAAAATCTGAGTGTAACCGATGAAGCGGGTGACACAGCGGTCTACAAAAGGATTCACTACGGCGACCCCGCCGACAGCTATGTCACGCAGGGCCACCCGCTTGTCGGCAGGTGGGAATTTGCGTCGGGGGTTGAGATTTGGTTCTTCATGGCCTATGATTATATCGAGTTTTTCGGCGACGGGCTTGTCTTTGAGTACGGCCACAGCGGCGAGGGGCAGTGGGCGGTGGTTGACCGCACCCGCATAGGCGTGCATGACGGCAGTTACATCTACTTCTTCCAATACGAAATCAACGGCGACCGGCTGACGATTACCGATGAGGACGGCGATACAGCGGTTTGGACGAAGGCGGCGCGGGTGTAATCGGAGGTAAATAAAATGCACGAACAAGATATTGATTTTAGCGACATTCCGGAAATCACCGACTTCTCAAAAGCCGTGAAGAACCCTTTTGCAGGGAAATTCAAAAACGGCTACACAATTATAGCCGAACATAAAGATTACAACGAAATTATCACTATTAAGAAAACAAGGCAGAATAAGAACCCGTCTCAATAGGAAACGTGCCGGATAAACGAGCAAATTTTTCGTCACTCAAGGCGATTTTTGTGCGAATATCCGTGCATATTTAAGCAAAAATCAACGCAGGAGGGCGGAAAATTTGCCGTTTATACGGTGCGATTTTCTATTGAGACGAGTTCTTAATAGAAAACCCTTGACAAGCCATTAACTTTATGCTATAATTTATCTTAATCAAATTATTTTTACAGGAGGACTACCCATGAAAACTGCAAAAAAACTTATATGTATGCTTCTCGCGATGTCCATGCTGCTTGCTTTTGCGGCGTGTAAATCCGAAGATACACCGTCTACCCCGAGTACCCCCGACCCCGTTGACCCCGTTGTGACTACCGACGACCCTGTTACTACAGATGAGCCTGTAGAGACCACCGAAGACCCGCTCGAAATCAACTGGCCCTCGGACTGGATTGATGTCGGCCCGTTCAGCATTGAACCCGACAGAATACTCTTGAGCAGTGACTTCGACAACGGCACAGAGGGCTGGACACCACGTTGCGGCGGCACCGACCCGAACCACAACGACTACGGAAAGTATGAAGTCATAGTCGAGACGACTATGGAGGAGGCGCGTTCGCCGAGCTCGTCCCTGAAAGTTTCGGGCAGATTCCAGTCGTGGAACGGCGCGACGATTGACATCACAGATATTTTAGACCCGAATATTCTCGTTTACGAAGTTTTGGCGTGGGTAAAAGTCCCCGCGGATACCGACTTACCCCCCGGCCGCGTAAATATTTCAATGCAGACCAACGTCTTTGACACGGCGGCAGGGCAGGAAATCGAGTCTTACGACTGGTTGAGCGACTATGAGTCGGAGAGCGGCCTTTTGTCGAAGTACCTCTTGCCGGTCGGCTCGCCCGAAGTTCCCGGTGAAGAATACCTCACCAACTACCCCGAAGGCTACGTCACCGACGACGGTTGGGTGCTGCTCCGCGGCTTGACGCCGTTGATTTTCTTGGACGAAGTTGACAAAATTCAAATCTATATCGAAAATTCATCGTCAAAAGCGGATTTTTATATTGATAGCTTTTGGGTTTTGGCGGCGTAGGGTTTAATTAGTATATTTATAAAAGGAGCAGGTTTACTGCTCCTTTTTTGTGGGTTAATGTATATTTTGTTTGACAACATCGGCGGAGTGTTGTATAATAATAGTATTGAAAGGCAGGTGCGCGCATGAAACGTATAATATATTTGCTTCTCTGCGCGGTGTT
>WRMK01000069.1 GCA_009777155.1 Oscillospiraceae bacterium | reverse complement strand
CTCCGAGAGAGGTTTTGAACGCTTTTCTTATATCGGGTGAAGTTTTTTGAAAAAATTTGTAACATATCATTGACAAACGTACATTTTGAAAAAATTTTTTCAGCCTTGCTCCGCTTGCCATTACCCAACAGCAAAACCGTTTGCCCCCTCATACAAACTCAGCCAGATATCAACCACGCAACTTGCCTTTGTGCGATTTCCGCAAACAATCCCCGAAATCATAGTGTGGTTTTTGTACGCTGTTCCGTGTTATAATGAAGCCAGTGGAACTTTGTGTTTATGAAAAATCACAAAAATCATCAGAAAAAGATGTCCGCTTTTTGAAGACGGTTTTACGGTACAATGGTGTTAGAGTGGTTCTGTGTTTATGCAACTTCCACAAAACAAATCAAAATTGAGGGTTGCAATTTGTGTTGTGTTTCATGTTATAATGAAATCAGCGGAACTTCGTGTTTGTGCAAAATCACGGAAATCATCATAAAATGATGAGCCTATTTGACGTTCAATTCGTGTTACAATAAGAACAATCAATTCTGTGTTTGTGCAAATCACGCAGACCCAACTCAAACTTTATGGCAACAAAGGGGGCGATAAAAACACGCCTCCTACTACGGAAGGGGATGAGCGAAACACGCACCCTCTACTACGGAAAGGACTGAACGAAACATTCACCCCTTGCGAACCAGTCACCGATGGGCTAACGAAACGTTAGGCCATAAATGAAGTAACGAAACGTTACTCCCTAACAAACGAAGTCGTGGAAAACACGGGTCCTAGGAGAAAGTAAGAGGTACATCATGGATAAAATAGTAAAGAAAACTAACTTTTATCAACGCGCAAACGGCATTTATGTCAGAGGACTCAGCATTTATACGTTGGGAGTTTATCATTATTTATGCCGTTGTGCGGACAGCCGCGACCAAGCGTACCCGAGCCAAAATACGATTGCAAATATGTGCAATATCTTAAGAAGGCAGTGATTAAAACACTGAAAAGTTTGCAAGATAGTCAAATTGTTGTCGTGGAAAAGCGGTTTAACGGCAACGCGAGAACGCCTAATCTTTACACTATTTGCGACCCGCCACTATTAGAAAAAGTGACTGTATATGAAAAGACAAGGGTTGTACTCATGGGGAACAAGGGATTGTATACGATGTGAACAAGGGTTGTACTCATGAAGAACAAGGGTTGTACTCACGAAGAGCGAGGGGTTGTGCATGAGATGGACAAGGGTTGTATTTGTGGTGAACACGAACAATACTCATCTAACAAAACACAAATTAACAATACTCAATCATCAATACCCGTTTCAACAAATACCGCCGAACCACCTACTGCATTTGCACAGTTCTGGAATCTTTACCCTCTCAAGGAAATCGCAGGCGAAAAGGACTTGACCGGACAGGCATGGCGAAATCTTAACCCATCCTACGAGTTGGCAACAGAAATAATCGGAGCGTTAGAGCAACAAATCGGCATTTGGAAAGACTCCGGCGAGTTTGCACGTGATAACGGTAGGTGGATTCCAAAAATGAACCGCACATAAAAATGACAAAGGAGGACAAAATGCAAGCAAACAGAACAAGAAATAAACCCATTCAAGTGTATTTCACCGAGAGTGAAATACAGCACATTCGTGTTAAAATGGAACGCGCACTGACGAAAAATATGTCGGCATATGTGCGAAAAATGGCGACTGACGGGTTAATTCTGAACTTGAATTTTGACTCGCTTGACCGCTTATTTAGCGATGTTGGCAAGGCCTCGAGGTTGATAAACCAAATAGTCAAGCGAGTTAATTCTACCGGACGATTTTACGCTGAAGATATTGTGGAAATACAGGAAAAGCAGCCGGAAATTCTGTAAGCCGTAAAAATAATCAATGACAAAATTGTGTAGGGGGCGATTATGGATGTAACGCAAATCCATGTCATCATAACAAAAACACCCCATATAAAAAGCACAATAAACAAACATCCCCCCACAAGAACATAACAGGCACTCCGAAAAGGAGTGCCTGTTTTGCCCGTCCAATTATTTCCCCACTATTCACTTCACCCCAAATCCACCCACCTTTCCCACCTAACCACCAACCCCCCCGCAATCACCCCAATCACCCCCATCGCACCACAAATTACAACCTCCGACATATCAACCCTACCGACAAAAACCTGATTGAACACGATATTGTTGTAACTAAACGCCATATTGACCGACAACGCGAGAATCGCCGCAAGAGCCGCGCCGACAGGGACGGATTTTATCATTACGGTTACGATATTTGCGGAAAAACGTGCGAGTATAAATGCGAAACAAGCCGTGCCGACACAAGCGGATATTATCATGCCGCCGAGAAAAATCACATACTGCCCGAAAGTTACATCATACATCCACATGCCATTCCCGCCGAGCGACATAATGCTCGTGTTCCAATATTCGGCAGTCCTCGACAGGAAAACCGCGAATGACACAACTGTTAAAATTCCCGATAGAACAATCGCGCTTATTATCGCCGCCGAGAATTGAACCCGAAAGATTTTTCTCCCTACGGCTGATGAATATTGCAATAGATTTATTTTGCGCGAACGGTCTATTATGAGTAGCGGAATAATCAATATCATTATCGAAACGAGGGCGAAAACTCCCGTGACCGCCGCGTGTAACGAAAATTCTTGCATTAAATAACCGTTTATCAGGCTGTTGTTCCCTGTTGCGCTCAACCTTTCGGCGGCGCGGACAACGGCAGGGCGCAAATCGTTCAGCGTGTATATGTCAAGATGTTCCTGCTGATTGGTATACCGGTCTTCGAGAGTACGAAGGCAACCTAACATCACCAACGGGCTGGAATACCACTCGTCAAGCGTAACGCCTTCGTATACGCCGTATAACGCATCCTGCATATCCATTCGGTCTTGATTTTCCGGCGTAAGCACCCCGTTTACAAGTATTGAACCGTCCACAAAAACCCAATAGGATTCGCTTTCATACCACGCTATAAATTCAGAAAAAGTCGCAATGTCATATTTCGCAAAAAGAGGCTCCGCCGCTATAATAGTGTCACCTGCGGTATAAATATCGGCGTATTTTTTCTGTATGTTAAAATCATTCCATTCATGCGGTTCTAATGTTTCGCCGTACAGTTTGAACATCTCGGTCTGATATGCGCCGTATATGCCGTGGGTTTTCAAGCTTTCGTATGAGTCTAAAATGTCCGCCAAAAAAGCAAACCAAGTTATGACACCAAAGGCGGCGATGACGAGCAAAATACGCCAATTCCACAACTTTTTCAACTCAAAAATAAAAATCCTCATAGTAAATCCCTCCGTTTGTAAAATGACTCGGTAAGCAATGCCAAAACCGATAGTATAACAAGCAATACGATGATACCGAAACTCTCGAAATTAGACCAAACAATCCCCGCGCCGCCGTCCGTAAACCACTTGCCGCTGTTGACCCAAAGCATAACCGGGGTAAGGTTCAGGACACCTCGTAACGTCCCGCCCATTTGTAACATGAATGGTGTAATAAACTGCAACACACACAGGGCGACGGCAACGCCGCAAGAGATATAGCCGCTTCGGAAAACCGCGCCGAGTGCAAAGCCGAACAGTGTAAAAACAAGTGTCAATCCCGCCGCCGCAAGTGTCACCGCGAGAAACAATCCCGCCACGGTGAAACTGTGCCACGTTATGAACGGTTTAGGCCATTCGTTCGGTGCAAAGTTGAACGAACTTGACACGTTATCGCCCCACACGGCCGAATAATCAAAGCAGGCAAATAGCACGATTAGACTGATAATTAGAATTACCGTAAAAGCCGCAAGCCCCGTTGCCAAAGCCGCGACGAGCTTCTTCCGCAGTATTCGTCGCCCCGTCTTTGACGTACAAATAAGTTGCTCTGTGTTGCGGGTGTTTTCGTAACCCGTTGACAGCAAAACTGCAAAAAGCGCAATCAAGCAACTCTCGATAATTACCGCGAAAAACAATGTCCCGAAAAGCAAGTTGTGCAAATAATAAGTGTCATATCCGAAATACGCCGAAAGTGCGTCGCCGTCATTCGCCTTTTCGTCAATGACAAGTTGGAGTTTGTCGTATTTTGCTCGGATATTTTCTTCCGCACCGCCGCTCATTCCGTGCAATCTGACATAGTAATCGGCGAGTTCGCTTGCGTCGTATTCCTCGAATACATTGAATGGTTCGGCGCTGTGCTTGTCTAAGTTCACGGTATCATGTGCAAGCACGATTATGACATTCAACACGATACATAACGCGATAAAACCGAGCATGACAGGCGCAAGCAGGGTCTTTTTCAGTTCAAACCAAAACAGCATATTTTTTCACCATGTCCTTCCCACACAAGAGTGCATTTGAAAGTTTCGTTCCCCCTCGCAGGGATTGTTTTCCCCGATTTGCACCGGTTCTTTCAAAGTTTACACTTCCTTATCACGATAAACATACAAAAACACATCTTCCAAATTAGGCGAAACAGAACGCACGGAATTCACGGACGAGCGAGGGCGCTCGTCCCTACAGAAGCGTGTGATTGTTTTCCCGCTCTCCTGCCGTTCGGTAAGCAGTAGGGACGACCGCCCCCGGTCGTCCGCATATGCGGAAATATCGTCGGTCTCGTAAACCTTTCCGTCAAGCGTGCCGCACAACGCGACGGGCGTGTCGTTAGCGAGAAGTTTGTGGTCTTTGAACATGATTACGCGGTTGGCAATCGTTTCAATATCGCTCACGATATGCGTTGACAAAATAACAATCCGCTCTTTCGACAGTGACGAAATAAGATTGCGAAAACGCACCCGCTCTTTCGGGTCAAGCCCGGCGGTCGGCTCGTCAAGTATAAGAATTTTCGGCTCATTAAGCATAGCTTGCGCGATTCAGACACGCTGAATCATGCCGCCCGAAAACTTTTTCATTTTCTTGTCACGCACATCAGACAGCCCGACGAGTTCAATCAATTAATCGGTTCTGCGAATTGCGGTTTTGCGCTCGATACATTTTACGGCAGACAAATACAGCAGAAACTCACGCGGCGAATGGTTCTTGTAATACCCGAAATCTTGCGGCAGGTAGCCGATTATATCACGGTAGGAAGCGTCAAGTTTTACAATTTCATCGCCGTTCCAAAGTATTTCACCTTTGGTCGGGAAAATGAGCGTGGTCAGCATTTTTATGAGTGTTGTTTTACCTGCGCCGTTCGGGGCGAGCAGTGCATAAACCCCGCCCATAAACTCAAGGTTGATGTCCTCCAAAGCGGTGAAATTCCCGTATTTTTTTGTTACATTATTGAGCAAAAGCATAAGTTTTTTCCTCCGACAACATTTTTGATACTTGATAAATGAAAAACGTGATTCCGATTAAAGCAACGGTAGCTGAAATGATAATCGGCGTATTGCTGAGTAGGTTTTCCCACGGTTCACCGAGCGAGAATGTCAACGCGGCGGTCACGAATATCCACGCAACCGAAAACGCGGCGTTGGCCCAAAGCTTACGCAGATATCGCACAATCGAAATTGACAGCGCGGCGCATATAAACAAAGCCGCAAGGCAAAGCGTGAGTATTGAGAAAAATTCATACGCAGTTTCCATTTTTATAACCGCAATTATCGCCGTAAAAACCGCTCCGACAACCGAATAATACAGAACCCTAAGTGCGGTAATTTGCCGAATTGTATAGCGGCAGGTCTGCTTAATTTCATACAATCCGCACGCCCGCTCCGACGTTTCAGTGAACAGGTTTATTAGCAAAAAAAACAACGGCGCAACGGCAACGGCGGCAGAAAAACGGTAGTCATAAGGCACGACGACGAACAACGCCATGACAAGCGCGAATGTCAGCGCGGCGAACAGCAGACTGTATCCGGTGTCCCAAAAAATGCAACGGAGACCGAGGTTTCGGAACATTTCGGCAATCCTCGAACGCGTTGTCTGCGGCGCGACTAAACCTTGCGCGAGAATGTAGTCAATGCTTGCATTTTTTTTACTTTCATTCATAATCACAAAACTCCTTTCGCAATAAATTAATAAGGCGGTAATACTTAGATTTGACGCTACTTTCGGGCAACTCCAACATCGCCGCAATCTCGGAAAAAGTATACTGCCCGAAGATATGCAGTTGAAATATTTTTTGGGTATCCGGAGGAAGCCGCCCGACAAAGGCGCAGATTTTTTCGGCAAATTCACTGTTTTCAAGTTTTGTAGTAAAATCAGATTCGGCAATCGGTGGGATTTCTGATTCGGCAGATTCAAGCGGCAGTACTTTCTCGGTCTCGCGGTAAGCGCGGGAGCGGTAATAATCTGCCACTTTATTAGAAGCGATTTTGAAAAGCCAAGTCTTGAAACTTGCATCTTTTTTCGGGGTATAATGGGCAATCGCACGCAAGCAGGAAATAAAGATTTCCTGTGTTAAATCAAAGGCGAAATCGGGGTCTCTAATCTGCTTCTTCACGAAAAAGTAAACCGCATCGTAGTACCGCCGAATCAGCTCATCGGCGGCGTCACGGTCGCCTGTTCGCTGTATAAGTTTTATAAGCCGAAGCTCGTCCACCGACACCACCTCCAATCCCCCTCTACTTACTTAATCGTAATTGAGGGGGAAATAGTTTCAGGGTTTTGGGGAATTTTTTTATTCCACACGAAGCCGCTCCACCAAGCTATTCCGCGTCAACCACCCATAACAAACAATCGGCACAGTCGCGCAGATTACAACAAGCGGCGCAAGGCAAATCACCGACGGAATCAACGTAAAATTCTGCGAGAACATCCACGTCTGCCCTGCAATAATTTTCACAATCAGCCAAGTTATGCCGAGCCCTGCCGTGAAGGTGAAACTTGCGGTTAAAATAGTGTAGCAAAAACCCTCGAAAAAGAGCGTTTTCCGCAGTTGTTTACCTGTCATTCCCACGCTTTGAAGCATGGCGAGTTCGCGGCGGCGGGAGATAATTGAAGCGATTACGGCGTTGACAAAATTGAGTGTGCCGATTAACGCCAAAATGAACGCCATCGCGCCGCCCATGATGATATACATCGACTGCATGCCCTCAAATTGCGCTATATAGGTGGCGCGCGAAGTGTAGCTCAGGTCGGGGTTTGTGCGGGTTGTGTATTCTTCCAACCAAGTTTCAATTTCCGCGATTCGGTCTTCGGGAACATTGAAATTCATCTGCATTGCGCCCATATCGGGAGCTTCAAAAAAGTCAAGAAAAGCAACGTCCGACATTACAATTGTTTCGCCCGGTATTGCACCGAAAGGCGCGGAAAATTCAAATCCGCTCCCGCTTAAAATCTCGGCAAGCACCGTGAAATCCCTGCTCTCGCCGTTGCTGTTTGTCAATGTTATGGTGTCACCTTCGTTGAAAACCATGACGTTTTCAGCTTGATGTTTGAAGACTAACACGTAATTTTCCGACGAAAATTTTTCGTAATCGGCGTAGAAAAAACTTGTCGGAAATTCGTCTACTCCGTAAACTTGCAACGGCAGTTCACCACCCTCAATTACCTGTTCAAAAGCGGGAATCGCCAACTTGTAATACCGCTCTATGACTTGCTTTTCCGACTCGTATTGCCTGATAAAATTCTCGTGTGCCTTTGGCGAAAGTGTGTGTCTATTATCTTGATAATAAACGCTGCCGTATTCGACAATTGCGAGCGAATCCAACTCTTGCAAAAAATTCTCGGTTACTCCTTGCGTGTTAAAATAACCCGAAGCCAAGTTGAAAAGCGACTTATCGGCGACCGAAAAATCAGTGACCACGTACCATTCAAGGTACTTATCCATGTCGAAACTGTTTGCCGCCGAATAGGCACTGTTGAGCAGTATAAGTGAGAGCGAGAGCGACAAAACAATTACGCAGAGTTTGCGTTTTTCGCGTGTGATATTTGCCCACGCCATTGACAAAGGTGAGACTTTGCGAGTTCTCTTAATTTTACGCTTGATTTGCCCCGAAACGCCGCTGTATTTCACCGCCTCCACAGGCGACACTCGCGCCGCTATTTTCCCCGGTTTGCGGCAACTGATGAAGATTGTCAACAGGCTGAAAATTCCCGCAAAAATAAATATTAACGGGTTCGCGGAAGTGACATGAGAGCCATCAACATTTGTCGTTCTCATTATAACAGGCATCAAAATTATTCCAAAAATATACCCGAAAAAAAGTCCGAGCGGTATACCGAACAAAGCCAGTGTTAATGCCTGTCCGCGCACTATTCGTTTGAGCTGTTTTCCTGTTGTGCCGAGTGTTTTCAAAAGCCCGTAAAAATGTATATCGGTGTTTACGGAAATTGCGAAAATCGAGTAAATTATAAAGTATCCCGAAAGCATAATTAAAATAATTACGAGAAGGCAAACGGCAATCAGCGACGGGTCAATTTCGCTCGTCATATATGCCCAATTTACGCCTGTTCTGATTTCGTCGTCCGCATAGCCGCGCTCGGTTGTCAAGTTGCTCATTTTGCCCTCAATGTTGAACGAATTCCCAAAAAACACATCGGCAAAAATGTAACCCGCGATATTTTCATCATCGGCAAGTATATTTTCCGCGACTACCGAATTAACGTATTCTTCCGACACCCAAATGTGCTGTGCAGGCAGGGCGGGGTCGCCTGTCCAGTAGCCCGAAAGTGTAAAATTTTCGGTGTATTTTTTATCACTTACGGTAAATTCAAGAGGTACACTTACCCCGATTTCATGCGGTAAACCCAAAGCATCTAACACAAGTGTGCTTGTCGCAAGTTCATCTTTGTTCCGCGGCATATTGCCGATTGTCGGGTGCGAAAAACTCCACTTTGCAATCGAATCTTCGGCGTAAGTAATCTCCGAATAAGTCTTTGAGAGTGCGTCATTTTCGGCTAACGCAAGCCCTTTTCTGTAGGAAATTTCTTTGATAAGCGGCGACTGTGAAATATGCTCGTACTGCTCCCATGTTATAGCTTTCAGGCCGCCGTGCGCGCTCGTGCCGACCATGCGGAATGTAAGTTCCTGCATTGTTGTGAGCAGACTGCCGCCGATTGTGAAGACGCTTGTGAACATTACGCAAGTTAGCGCAATTGCAATAACGGCGATTATATTGCGGGTTTTCCCCGCTTTCATGAACCGCAAAGTGAGCTTGCGGATGATACTTTTATTGTCAACTTTCATCACATCGCCCCCCTGCTACTCGCAATTTTTCCGTCCTCAATCCGCACGGTTCTTTCAGCCATTTGCGCGATTTCGGGGTTGTGCGTAATCAACACAATCGTCTGCCCGAATTTCTCACCGCTGACTTTAAGCAGTCCCATAACGTCCATGCTTGACTTGCTGTCCAAGTTGCCTGTAGGCTCGTCTGCAAGCACGATTGCGGGCTTGCTTGCCATTGCACGAGCGATTGCCACCCGCTGTTGCTGACCGCCCGAAAGTTGATTCGGCATACTTGTGCGTTTCTCGGAAATGCCGAGGGTCTCAATTACGCGGTTGACATAATCCATGTCGGGTGTGTTGCCGTCAAGTTGAATCGGAAGCAGTATGTTCTCCTCAACATTCAGCACGGGGACAAGGTTGTAACTTTGGAAAATAAAGCCGATATTGCGGCGGCGGAAAATTGTCAGCTCATCATCTTTCATGGAATATATTTCCTTACCGCCGATTTCAACGCACCCCGAAGTCGGACGGTCAAGCCCGCCGAGTAAATGCAAAAGAGTGCTTTTTCCGCTTCCGGAACTGCCGACAATTGACACAAACTCGCCCTGCTCAACCGCAAAGTCGATGCCGTCAACCGCCTTCACCTCTGAGTTTGCGCCGTAGTGTTTTTTTAAGTTAGTGGTTTTTAATACGTTCATGTTGCTCTCCTTATTTATAATAAAATCGCAGTTGGAATTAGCCAACTGCATTTATTATATACTATAATTCTTTCAAGCATCTTTCGAGAATCTTACAGAATTGTAAGAAACGATTCTTCACACTTTTGTAAGAAACACCGAAAATACTGTACCTTTTCCAAAGTCCGAACTTACTTTAATATACCCGCCGCAAGCGGTGACAATCTGCCGCGCTAAATACAGCCCGATTCCCACGCCTTGCGAATCCGCCGATTCCGCCGCCCGCCAAAACCGCGTGAAAATTTTCGGCAAATCTTCCTCGCGTATCCCGCGGCCTGTATCGCTAACATCAATCCGCGCGAACATTTCATATTCGGTGACAGACACGCTCACACTGCCGCCCTCGGGCGTGTATTTGACAGCGTTCTCTATAATATTAAACAGAGCTTCACCGCACCACTTAGGGTCAAATAATGCCGTAATCGGCGGTTGATTTTCGGGGAAAGTTAGACTTATTTTCTTGTCGGTTGCAAGGCTTTCACACTCCGAAACTGCATTGTTCACCAAGTCAAAAACATTACCCGGCAAAGCTTCGATTTTGATGATTCCGCTTTCAAGCCGCGATACTTTCACGAGCGAACCTATGAGAAATTCCAACTTGTCCGCGCTTGCAGAAATCTGCGCTGTGAACTTCTTTTGGCTATCGCTCAAGTCCTGCTCCGACAACAAGCCCGTATACAGCGAGATGTTTGCGAGCGGGGTTTTTGTTTGGTGGGAAATGTCGCTAATCAGCGAGCGAACTCGCTCCCTCTCGCCGTCAATCTGCTCACGTTTCAGCTGTGATAGTTCAAGAAACCGCGCTGTTTTTGCCTCGATTTTCGAGAGTTTACTCTCGTCATAAGACTGCACCTCAAAAGCCCCTGCAATGGCTTCATCAAGCATTTTATCAAGCTTTTTCAGAAGCGTTTTTCTTCTCATAATTCCACCGTCTGGGAGACGACCTTCGTCCACTTGTAACCGATTCCATGAACGGTCTTAATAAACTGCGGGTTTGACGGCTCGTCCTCTAATTTTGAGCGCAGTCTGCGGATTGAGACTGAGAGCGCGTTTTCGTCAACATATTCTGTGCCGTCTTGCCATATCCGCTCCGATAATCGTTCGCGGGTGAGGTTCTGCCCCTTGTTGGAGTATAGCAGTTGCAATAATTTTGCTTCGGTTTTTGACAACTCGACAATCTTGCCATTTTTCTCGAAGTGCAACTTCTCAAAATCGAACAAAAACGCGCCGTCAGTCTTGATTTCGGGAGTGGCAGTAATAAACCCGCCGCGCCGCAACAACGCATCTATTCTCGCACGAAGCACCGCAAGCGAAAACGGCTTCGTGACATAATCGTCCGCACCGCTTTGCAAGCCCGTCACCATGTCAAGTTCGGTGTCGTTTGCGGTCAGCATGAGAACAGGCGCGGTGTACCCTGCCGCACGAAGTTCCTTGCAAAAATCAACGCCCGAGCCGTCGGGTAGGTTGATGTCAAGGACAAACAAGCGGAAGTAATCGGGCGCGGATTCTTTTATAATGGTTTTCGCATTGCTGATGGTATGGCAAAGGGGGAAACGCCTGTTCGGGTCGGCGAGGGCGAGTTCGATTCCTTTACATAAAGCAATGTCGTCTTCGAGGATTAAAATGTTCATGAGTTTATTATAACAGATTATTTGATGAATTTCAACCCCTTTCCTCAAAATATTTACCGGTTCTTCTATTCTTGGAAAAACCTCAATCCCCCTCACTTTTGTAAAATATACACAACAAAATCACCTAACTATCCAACGACACCAAAAGTCAGTCAAAACAGGTATAAGTGAGCAAAAATAGACGATTGTAATTTTTGTGCAAACCTCACAAAACCGTGCTGTTACTGCCATTTGACAAACCAAAATAATGATGATATAATATGGACAGTTCACTAATATTTATTGAACAATATAATGATTATGCGGATAATTAAGGCTTTCGCCGATTTGAAAAGCCACAAGCAACGCAGTCAGCTATATGTTAATATAGTGCTGTAGTACCCGTAGAGAGATTTGCGGAGAAAC